>CACBVE010000007.1 GCA_902542595.1 uncultured Prochlorococcus sp. | reverse complement strand
TCTGAACGATAAATAATAAGCACCAATGAAAGTTTCATTTAATGCTTTTACCATTTTAATAAATTAAAACTTTCCATATCCACAGTAACCCTATTTCTATAAAGAGATAGTAGTATAGCTAATCCAACGGCTGCTTCTGCTGCAGCAACAGTAATAACAAAAATAGTAAAAACTTGTCCTTGAATTAAATTATTATCGATATAAGAAGAAAAAGCCATCAAGTTTATATTTACAGCATTAAGCATTAACTCAATACTCATTAAAACTCGAACTGCATTTCTGCTATTTAGTAGTCCCCAAATACCAATACAAAATAGTGCTGAAGATACTATCAAAAAGGCTTGAATAGGAATTGATTCTAAATTCATCATAAGAAAGTTGAAAGATTATTTTTTATTAGTAAGTAATGGTTCTGATGATTTTTCAATTAACTCTTGGTCAACAGGTAATCCAGTCGAAATATCCTTACTCATAACATCTCTTCTAGCTAAAACAATTGCCCCAATCATTGCCATTAAAAGTAGAACTGAAGCCAATTCAAATGGTAGTAAATAATCACTAAATAGATGCTCACCTATCCTTATAGTTGATTCTTCTCCGATAGAGTTTTGAGGGCTTGCAATGCTCCATACATTTGTTAAATCAACCCTTATTAACAGACTGAGTAGGGTCAAACATATCGATGTTGATATGATTGTTCTCGATTTAATGTCATTAATTGGTTTTAAATCTTCTTTTTTATTAACTAACATTATTGCAAAAATTATTAATACGTTCACTGCACCCACATACACTAAAACTTGAGCTGCCGCAACAAAACTTGCATTTAAAAGTAGATATAATCCAGCAACACTCATAAAAACTCCTCCAAGAAGAAAGGCTGAATAAACAATACTTTCGAGCAATACAACACCAAGTGCTCCAATAAGGACAACTAGAGATAGAACTATGAAACAAATAAATTGTGTTGTTATTGCAATAGACATAAATTAATAGAAATTAATCAATTGGATTAGAAACTTTATCTTTATCTTCATTAGATTCTGACCTCATCCAATCATAGACTTCTTCAGGTAATTTACCAACTCTATTATCTGAAGCTGGTATTTCATGAGGATCCATTACACCTTTAGGAAGATAGGTAAGTTCTCTTAGAGGTTTAACTGACGGATCTGTTGTGACATTTGTAGGTAGTCTACCAAGTGCGACATTATCAAAATTAAGATTGTGTCTGTCGAAAGTAGCTAATTCGTATTCTTCGGTCATTGATAAACAATTAGTTGGGCAATATTCAACACAATTTCCGCAAAATATGCAAACTCCAAAATCTATTGAGTAATTTCTTAACTCCTTTTTTTTAGTTTCTTTATTCATTACCCAATCTACTACTGGTAGATTTATGGGACATACTCTCACACAAACTTCGCACGCAATACATTTATCGAATTCATAATGAATCCTACCTCTATATCTTTCAGAAGGGATTAATTTTTCGTATGGATATTGAACAGTAACAGGTCTTCTTCGAAGATGATCAAAAGTTACAGATAAGCCATTGTATAAATATTTGCCAGCATTAAATGCTTCTTTGATATAGCTATTTATTTGCTGAAGGAAATTTTTCATTTTGAAGAATTTACTTAGTTATTTTATTTTAGTGGATTAATTTTAAATTTAAGTATTTTTACTTAAATTTAACCACCAAAGAATTGAGGAAAAGCAAGTTTTAATCCTGCAGTTATCAAAAGATTAGCAAGAGAAATTGGAAGAAGAAACTTCCATCCTAGATCTAAAAGTTGATCTATTCTTACTCTGGGGGTTGTCCAACGTAATAATATTGCAATGAAAACTAAAAGATATGCTTTTAACACAGTCATCACAATTCCTATTGATGCAGTAAAAACTTGAATTAATGGCGCATTAATGGGCAAATTGAGAAACTTAGCTATTAATTCAACTGGGATAGGAAATCCCCATCCTCCCAAATAAAGTATTGATACTAATAATGCCGAAAGAATCAAATTAATATAACTACCAAGGTAGAACAATGCGAATTTCATCCCTGCATATTCAGTTTGATATCCTGCAACTAATTCTTCTTCAGCTTCAGGTAAGTCAAACGGAAGTCTTTCACATTCTGCAAGAGCGCAAATCCAGAAGACTATAAAACCAACTGGTTGTCTCCAAATATTCCAACTTAAGATTCCTGCACCACTTTGTTGATTAACAATGTCAATAGTACTTAGGGAATTTGTCATTAGTACAATAGCCAAGACAGATAGAGCTAAAGGTATTTCGTAACTTATTGACTGAGCTGCTGCTCTTAATCCTCCTAATAGTGAATATTTATTATTAGATGCATATCCGCTCATAAGAAGTCCAATTGGCTGAATACTGCTCAAAGCAATCCATAGGAAAATTCCAATACCAACATTACTTATTAAAAGATTTTGTCCAAAAGGAACAATTAGCCAAGAGAGAATAACTGGGACAAGAACTAATATAGGTCCTGCAGTAAAGAGTAGTCCGTCTGCTTTAGCAGGAATAATATCCTCTTTTACAAGTAACTTGAGACCATCTGCAATTGGTTGGAGGACCCCAAGCGCTCCTGCATATTCGGGCCCTATTCTTTGTTGAGCAGCAGCAGATATTTTTCTTTCAAGCCAAACTGTTACTAAAACGCCAACAACTGCCGCTACTAAAACCAAAAGCATAGGTAGTGGGAGCCAAATTATATGAGCGATTTCACTAGAAAGGCCAAATCCTTTTAAGAATTCATTAAAGCTATATTCGAGATCTAGTCCGTAATCCAAAATTTTTTTGTTATTTACTTAATACATTAACCTTTCACAATCAATATGTGTGTTTTTTATGAAAAGCTGCAAATATTATTTTCTATTTTCTAGGCTGATCCAATTTCTTGGTTCTGAACCAGTATAAATTTGTGATGGTCTAAAAATTCTATTTGCTCCAAGTTGCTCTCTCCAATGAGCTAACCAACCAGCCACTCTAGATATGGCAAAAATTGGAGTAAATAAATCACGAGGAATACCAAGTTTTCTATAAACAAGACCAGAATAAA
Source organism: uncultured Prochlorococcus sp. (assembly GCA_902542595.1). Classification (GTDB taxonomy): domain Bacteria; phylum Cyanobacteriota; class Cyanobacteriia; order PCC-6307; family Cyanobiaceae; genus Prochlorococcus_A. The sequence goes on along the minus strand of CACBVE010000007.1, from coordinate 28,569 downwards.
AGTCCACATTAGGGAATATTCCTTTAGGTCCAAGTCTTGGTATTGCTTCTGCCTCAAGTGATTTAGCAACTTCATACATTTCATCTGCTCCAAATCTAATAAAAAGCTCTTCTGCCAGTTTTTGAAGAATTATTGCTCTTGGATCTTTCACTTTATATTCTCTATGACCGAAGCCCATTATCTTACTTTTATTTTTTATTGCGTTATCCAAAAAAGAAGCTGCATTTTCTGGGGTTTTGATTTCTTCTAACATTGCAATAACATCTTCATTTGCTCCTCCATGTAATGGGCCAGCCAAGGTTCCTACTGCAGAGGCGATGACAGCATATGGGTCTGTAAGAGTGCTAGCAGTAACTCGAGCGCTAAATGTACTGGCGTTTAAACTATGTTCCGCATGTAGAATTAAACATCTATCAAAAACTTTTGCAGCTATAGGGTCTTGTTCTTTCTCAGTCAGCATGTAAAGAAAATTTGATGAGTAAGTTAAATCATCTCTTGGTTGAATTGGGTCTTGCCCTTTTCTAATAAGTTGAAAGGCAGCAATCATTGTAGGTATTTTTGCTATTAGTCTTATCACTGCGTTGTAGATGTAGTTGGAATCATCTATTGCTCTACGTGAATAGAAAAGTCCTAAAGAAGCTGCACTTGACTGAAGAGCGTCCATAGGATGACCTGTAGCAGGGAAACATTTCATCATATCTCTGACTCTGAAGCTTAACCTGCGATGCATCTGAACTTCTTGTTCAAAATCTCTTAGTTGAATGGCTGTAGGCAATTCACCCCAAATCAAAAGATAAGCAGTTTCTAAAAAACTGCTTTTTTTGGATAGTTCCTCAATGGAGTAGCCTCTATACAATAATTTACCTTTATTGCCGTCAATATCACAGATAGATGAATTAGTAACTGGTACACCCTCTAACCCTGGTTTTAAAATTATTTTGTTGCTATCCAATTGCTTAATTAAATATCAAAATACTTATAGATTAAAGATAGTCAAATAATTTCTAATTAACCACAAGTTATTTACTTCACGAAAATTTATGTTGATTCTGTTTAAAGCTCGTTTGAAAAATTTATTTAAAGTATTTTAGGCTTGTTTCAGTATAAAGAATTGGATTTTTTTCAGGAATAGATTGACTTATGATTTCTAGAGATTCTTGATTCGATATTTTTAGAATATTTTTAATGAGAAAATTAAGATCTTCCAAATCAGAAAAATATTCAAGTCCATTGGAATTATTATCTTTGATATAAACTTTTGCATAAAGATAAGTAGATTTATCTTTATTACTTTTTAGGTTAAAAAATTTTTTTGAGATTGTTTCCAGTCTTTTACTATCAATTAAATGATTACTTATGATTTGTAAACCTCCTGTCTCTGTTGAATAAATATTTTCATAAGTTAAGTGTTTGATTACATCGTCTTTTTCTTCAAGAATATCTTTGGAATAAATCGAGTAAATATCTTCGTTTTTGTTTAAAGTATATTTGTTGTAATCTTTTAATTTTTTCAAAGCACTTAAATTAAATTGATCTCGAGTATTTTTTTCAAATGCAATAAGCCAATCTTTTTTTGAATTGATAATTAATATGTTTTGATTGAAATTTTGATCAAACTCTTCAAAAAAACTAAGTTCAAAATCATTTATTAAAGGTTTTAGGTATTTTTCAAAATTTTTTATATCACAAAAAATTGAAACTTCTGGATTATCTTTATTGCTATTCTCTTTATTTATAAGCTTATCGTAAGTAAAAATATCAATATTTTTTTTATTATTTAGTAAATATGATTTTAAAATTAAATTCTCATTTTTATAGTCAAATGTTGTAGCTATAATATCCTCATTATCCTCAGTAAAAATTTCTTTATTAAAAAATTTACTTTCCCAAAATTTATTCGTGAATAAAATATTTTTTTCGTTTTCTAGTCCAAAAAATTCTCCCTCATATTGAAATTTTTTTTTCTTAAAATTATCTCTAGTGTAAATACTATTTTTGATTAATTCTTTATCAGATGAGGCAATTATATAATTATCTTCGGTCTGATATATAAAGTTCAGGAAATTAATTTTATTTTCTCTATTAATTGAAATTATCTCATCAATCTTATCAATTTTATTAGGCAAATTTAATAAATCATCTATTGTTTTTTCTTGTTTAATTTTAAAAGCAATCAAAATATCATCTTTAAGTTTTTTATTATTTTCAAAAGTTGAGATTATAAGTTCATTATTATAAATATCTTCAAATTTATTATTTCCTAGATCTATACCTAAGTAATCCAATATAGAATCTTTTATTAAAACAAAATTATCTTGATTTTTTGAATTTATATCTTTTTCATTATTGTTAACAATATTGAAATTTTCAAAATTTGAAATGAATAATAATTTATTGTTTTCAGGTACATATTTTAAGATATTTAGTTGCTCAATATTTGTACTTTGCTCCTTATTTCTATTTGCAGAAACTTTTTTAAAACCAACAAAAAGTAGTAAAGATAAAAATAGTATTATTCCTACTACTCTAAGTTTCATTATAAATGTTTATTTTTATTTTTAACAATAAATTACCCTCTGCAACTTAATTTATTAAATTGTAAATAACACATAATTTATCCTCTCAATTGGGAAATTATCCAAAATCTATAAATGCTTTTAGTCTTAATGATTGGTTTGATTCTAAGAAAGAAGATCCAGTCTTAATTGATGTAAGAGAACATTCAGAGCTTGAAATAGCTCGTTTCTCAAAAGAATTTTTACATATACCAATTAGTAAAGTCACATCTGAATACGTTGAAAAAATATTTGCTGGATTGTTGGACAGAGAAATCGTTGTTACTTGTCATGCAGGAATAAGAAGTTATAACTTTTGTCAATGGTGCTTAGATAATAATATTGTGAGAGAAATATGGAATTTGGAAGAGGGTATTGATGGATGGAGTAGATATATTGACCCATCAATTCCTAGGTATTAATTAAATACTTAATGAAGATGCGACAGTATTAACATCTTTGTCACCTCTTCCAGAGCAATTGATAACTATATGAGTATCTTTTTCAAGAGTAGGGCATAATTTATCCAACCAAGCAAAGGCATGGGAAGTTTCAAGTGCTGGGATAATTCCTTCAAGTTCACTAACAAGTCTTAGAGCATCTAAAGCTTCTTGATCTGTGACTGATCCATATTCTGCTCTACCTATATCTTTTAAATGGCTATGTTCAGGACCTACTCCTGGGTAATCTAAACCTGCACTAATTGAATGAGCTTCTTGTACTTGACCATTATCATCTTGTAAAAGAAGACTCATTGATCCATGCAGAATTCCAACTGACCCTTTAGTAATAGTTGCAGCATGTTTGTCAGTGTCAACTCCGCTTCCTGCAGCTTCAACACCAATGAGTCTTACAGATTTTTCTTTTACGAAAGGATGGAAAAGGCCCATTGCATTTGATCCTCCACCTACACAAGCAAGTAGAATATCGGGTAAAGACCCAAACGATTCCAGGCATTGTTTTTTAGTTTCTTCTCCAATAACTGCATGAAAATCTCTCACAATCTTTGGGAAAGGGTGTGGACCTGCAACTGATCCTAAAATGTAGTGTGTTGTTTCTACATTAGAAACCCAATCTCTAATGGCTTCACTTGTTGCATCCTTGAGTGTTGCAGTTCCTGAATTTACAACTTTAACTTCTGCTCCTAGCAGTTTCATTCTGAAGACGTTGAGAGATTGTCTTTTTATGTCTTCAGCACCCATATAGATAATGCATTTCAAGCCAAATCTTGCACAAACAGTTGCAGTAGCAACTCCATGCTGGCCTGCTCCTGTTTCTGCAATTATCCTTTTTTTTCCCATTCTTATTGCTAATAAAGCTTGTCCAAGGGCATTATTAATTTTATGTGCACCAGTATGATTTAGATCTTCTCGTTTAAGCCATATTCTTGGAGTTGCTTTTTTGGTTTTGTAATTTTCAGTAAGTCTTTTGGCTTCATAAAGTGGTGTTTCTCTTCCTACATAAGTCTTTAGAAGATGATTTAATTCTTTTACAAAAAGCTTATCTTTCCATGCATTTGATGCAGCTGTTTCAAGCTCAAAAAGAGCAGGCATTAGAGTTTCAGGAACATATTGACCACCATATTTTCCAAATCTTCCCTCTTTGGAGGGTTGATTTAAATCGTCATTTTTATAATTTTGATCTTTGCGAGAAAATGTACTTACCACTTTTTCTATAGAATAAGTATTAACTAACTATAGATTATATTTAAGATAATGGGAAAAAAGAATTGGATCGAATTTGATAATCAAGAAAAAAAATCTGAAGAAACAGCTAAGTTAGATACTTTTAATAAAAAGTCAAAAATAAATATTTCAAAACAAAAAAAAGGTAAAAAGGGTAAGACTATCACTTTAATTAGAGGGTTAGGAACTGAGGATGAAATCTTATTAAAAGAATTACTAAAAAAAATTAAGGTTTTTTGTGGTACTGGAGGAACATTAATTGATAGTAATATTCAGTTACAGGGTGATATGGTATCGAAATCAATTGAGTTTCTTCGTAAAGAGGGATTTCATAATTTATAAAGCAAGGGTTAGGATAGGTTTTTAATTTTGATGATCCAAACAATGAAAGAACAAGATCAAACAATGTCAACCAATATAAAGTGGCATAATTTAACAATTGATAGAGAAAAGTTAGAGAAAATGAGAGGTCATAAAGGTATGGTTATCTGGTTTACAGGTTTATCTGGCTCTGGTAAAAGTACTTTAGCCAACGCTTTAAATGAAGTTTTACACTTAGATGGTTTTTCGACTTACGTGTTGGATGGAGATAATATTAGACATGGTTTATGTAAAGATCTTGGGTTTTCGGATGAAGATAGAGAAGAAAATATAAGAAGAATTGGAGAAGTTGCGAATTTATTTATGGATGCTGGGATAATAACTATTACAGCATTCGTTTCACCATTTATTAGCGATAGAGATAAGGTGAGAAAAATTATTGGATCTAAGGATTTTATTGAAGTTTATTGTGCTGCAGATATCACAGTTTGCGAAAATAGGGATACTAAAGGTCTTTATAAGAAAGCTCGTTTGGGTGAAATTAAGGAATTTACAGGTATTTCTAGTCCATATGAAGCTCCTCATAATCCAGAAATTGTTGTTGATACAGGTTCGTTAGATTTAAATGATTCTGTTGAAAAAGTTATTAAATACCTTAATACGAAAAACTTTCTTAAAAAGGGCTAAAAGAAAAAATATAGTTTCATAGATTTTGAAGATAATTTTCAGCTCCAATAGCTGATAACTTACTATTTTTAGTCCTTACCTGTTTATGAAGATTTTCTCTGAATTTTTTTAAATTTTCCCTCATTGATTCATCAAATAAACTGATCATCCCTATTGCCAATAATCCAGCATTTTGACCTCCATTAATTGCAACTGTTGCTACTGGTATCCCAGATGGCATTTGAACAATTGATAAGAGAGAGTCAATCCCTTTAAGTGTCTTACTCTCAACTGGTACTCCAATTACAGGAATGCAAGTTATGGACGCCAACATGCCTGGAAGATGTGCAGCACCACCAGCACCCGCAATTATTACTTTTATATTTTTTGATTCTGCATTTTTTGCATATTCCATCATTTCAATAGGTGTTCGATGGGCAGAAAGTATACAAACTTCAGTTTTTATTCCAAATTCACTTAAAATATCGATAGCAGGTTTTAATGTTTTTAGATCTGAATCACTACCCATTAAGACAGCAATTTTATAAATATCTTTAGAATTCAATTCTGACAAAATAACAAATCAATTCTTTCCTATAATGGCGTGCAATTAATTTAGCGCCAGTTAGTTAATATAAAAAGAATAAATTTTCATAGAAAACTATGACATCTAATAAGATTATCGAAAAAAGTGAAGTTAGGGAGTATTTTAATGGTACTGGCTTTGAGAGATGGAATAAAATTTATAGCAAATCTGATGAAATTAATACAGTTCAGAAAAATATTAGGAAAGGACATCAAAAAACTGTAGATGATGTAGTCTCATACATCAAAAATTATCCTGAACTAACAAAAAAAAGTTTTTGTGATGCAGGATGCGGTGTTGGAAGTCTATCCATACCATTACTAAGACTAGGTATAAAAAAATTACAAGTGAGCGATATTTCTTCTGAAATGATTAAAGAAACAAAGAAACGCATTAATGAATTAGGTTTAAAACAAAATAATATCAATTATGAAGTGTGTGATTTGGAAAAATTAAAAGGATTATTTGATGTTGTAGTTTGTTTGGATGTGTTTATTCATTATCCTCAACCAGTTGCAGAAGAAATGGTCCAACATCTTTGTGATTTAAGTAAAGAAAAACTTATCGTAAGCTTTGCTCCATACACTCCAGTTCTTGCTGTTCTAAAAAATATTGGGAAATTATTTCCTGGCCCAAGTAAAACTACAAGAGCTTATACATTAAAAGAAAAGGGCATTATTAATGCTGCTAAAGAAAGAGGATTTAAGGTGGTTAAAAAGAAATTAAATCAAGCTCCTTTTTATTTTTCAAAACTAATTGAATTCGAAAAAATTAAATAATTTATTTCACTAAATGATTTTCAAGTGCATAACGGACCAATTCGGTTCGGCTAGATGTACCTGTCTTGATAAAAAGTCTACTTACATATTTTTCAACATTTCTAATAGATGTTTCAAGCTGTCTTGCAATTTCCTTGTTCATCAGCCCCTCTGCTACTAGTTGAAGTACACTTGCCTCTCTTGGAGTAAAACTAGGAAGATTTATTTTATGTTCTGAATTAGTCGGATTTTGGTCTGTGAGCATAGATTTTATTTCAGTAATTTGCTTCGCCATTTTACTGACATCAATATCTGCGAATCGTGCTGCTTCTTTCAGTAAACGTTCTTGTCTGTTGATTACATTTTTAACTCTAGCAACTAACTCATCAGGGTCGAAAGGTTTGGAAATATAATCATCAACACCTGCAAGATAACCTTCTGTTCTGTCTAGGGTCATTCCTTTTGCAGTTAGAAAAATTACTGGAGTTCCTCCTAATTTTTCATCTTCTCTAATTTTTTCTAATAAAGTATAACCGTTAGCTCGCGGCATCATAATATCGCTAATTATCAAATCGGGAAAAACTGTTTGAGCTTTTTCCCAGCCATCCTCTCCGTCAACTGCAATAAATATTTCAAAGCCCTCATCTTCTAGAAATGTTTTAACAGCTGTTCTTAAACCAGGCTCATCATCAACTAATAAAATTTTTGATTTTCTTGCCGGTTCATTATTTACTTGATTAATTTCATTCATTTTTCAATTTTTTAATTTGATTTTCTAGTAATAAAGAGAATTTTATATAATAAATACAATGCTATCAACTCCCATACTACTAGACTATCAATCTTCAACTCCTTGCTCCAAAGACGTTGTTGATTCTATGAAACCTTTTTGGAGTGAGATATTTTCTAACCCTGCAAGCAAATCTAATTTGGCAGGTATTAACGCAAGCGCTATATTAGAAGCCTCAAGAGAAAAAATAGAACAAAATTTATTTCTCAAGAATAAAAAAGTTATTTTTACAAGTGGCGCAACAGAATCCAATAACTTAGCCTTATTAGGTTTTGCGAGAAATTACTTTAAAAAAACAGGAAATTATGGACATATTATTACCTTAAAAACGGAGCACAAAGCTGTACTTGAACCTCTAAACCAACTAAAAAAAGAGGGATTTAAAGTTACAGAAATTAATCCTGAGAAAGATGGATTAATTTCAGAAGAACAATTCAAAAAAAATATAAGAGAAGATACATTTATGGTTAGTTTTATGTTGGCAAATAACGAAATAGGTGTTATTCAGCCTTTAGAGGATATTTCAAAGATATGTAAATCTAGAGGAATAACTTTTCACTCTGATTTTGCACAATGTTTAGGTTATATCGAGTTAGACAATCTTTTATCAGATGTAAATATGATAACGATGAGTTCTCACAAAATATATGGTCCTAAAGGGATAGGACTTCTTTTGATTGATGAAGAAATTAATCTTGAGCCTTTAATTGTTGGAGGAGGTCAGGAATATGGTTTCAGATCTGGTACATTACCTCTTCCTTTAGTAGTTGGCTTTGCTAAAGCAATAGAGATAGCAGTTTTTAATCAAAAAAGTAATGCTGAGAAATTACTTCTGTATAGAAATAATCTTTTGGAGGGTTTGTTAGAAAATAATTCTGGTTTATTAATTAATGGCTCCATAGAAAAAAGATTACCTCAAAATTTAAATTTGACTGTATTGGATTTAAACGGAGCAAAGTTTCATAAAGTTTTAAAATCTAAAATAATTTGTTCTAGTGGATCTGCATGCAGTAATGGTGAACCTTCTCATGTTTTACTAGCCTTAGGTAGATCTTTTAAAGAAGCAGAATCTTCAATAAGGTTAAGTATTGGATTAAGCACTAATTCAAAAGATATAAAAGAAGCAATTCATATTCTTACAAATACGATCAAATCATTACGTTAAAAATTATTGGCTTCTTAATTGAGCAATTCTTAATTTTCCACTTCTAGCTCTTCTATTCAGCTCGACTTCTTGTTCGGAAGGAGTAATTGGTTTTTTTGTAAGGTTTTTTAGTCTTTGATCATTCTTAAAAGAACTTTTAACTAACCTATCCTCAAGGGAATGAAAACTAATAATAGAAATAATACCCCCTGGCAAAAGCCATTCAGGAACAACTTGCAAAAATTTTTCTAGTACTTCAATTTCTTTATTAACAGCAATTCTTAGTGCTTGAAATGTTCTTGTTGCTGGGTGCATTTTTCTATATCTTTGTTTTGGTGGGAAGCAGCCTGCAATAGAATAAGCTAACTCTTTTGTTCCAGAATATTTCCCATTTTCCTTCAAATCTATTTTTATTTTCCTAGCAATCTTTCTTGATAATCTCTCATCTCCATATTTAAAAATCATGTTAGCTAGATCTTTTTCATTTAAAACCTCAATTAATTTCTCTGCATCAACTTCAAGAAAAGGATTCATGCGCATATCAAGTGGACCATCTTTTTGGAAACTAAATCCTCTTTTAGGGTCATCAAGTTGGTTACTATTTACTCCAAGATCTGCAATCACAAAAGAAACTTTTTCTTTTGGCACAAAATCCGCAAAATTTGCAGCCCTTATATCAATCCTATTTTTAAATTCATCAAGCTTTTTTGAAGCTGATTTTCTCGCGAATGGATCTTGATCAAGTCCAATTATATTTAAATCCGAATATTTTCTCAATAAATGATAAGAGTGCCCTCCTCCGCCTAAAGTTGCATCTATTCCTTTAAATTGGTTGTTATGTATTAATGGGTAATGCTCTAATGAGGCCATAATCTCATCTGTCATAACTGATTTATGATTGAAAAAAGATGAATCAGATAGGTCAGTTTGCATAACTTTCGACTAAGATTTATTTAGAAGTTAAATTTAGAATGGCTCAGCTAGAGACTAGGACAGAACCAATGGTGGTCAATTTTGGCCCCCACCATCCTTCAATGCATGGGGTTTTAAGGTTAGTTGTAACTCTTGATGGTGAGAATGTCATTGATTGTGAACCGGTAATTGGATATTTACATAGAGGAATGGAAAAGATAGCTGAAAATAGAACAAATGTAATGTATGTCCCTTATGTAAGCAGAATGGATTATGCAGCAGGAATGTTTTATGAAGCTATTGTAGTAAATGCTCCTGAAAGATTAGCTAATATTCCAGTTCCTAAAAGAGCAAGTTACATCAGAGTTCTGATGCTGGAACTTAATCGTATTGCTAATCATCTTTTATGGCTTGGTCCCTTTTTAGCAGACGTAGGAGCTCAAACACCTTTTTTCTATATTTTTAGAGAAAGAGAAATGATTTATGATCTTTGGGAAGCTGCTACTGGACAAAGGCTAATAAATAATAATTTCTTTAGGATAGGTGGTGTCGCATGTGATCTTCCATATGGATGGTTAGAAAAATGTATAGATTTTTGTGATTGGTTCGGTCCTAAAATAGATGAATACGAAAAATTAATCACAAATAATCCAATTTTTAGAAAAAGAATTGAAGGTCTCGGAACAATACAAAGAGACCAGGCGATAAATTGGTCTTTGTCTGGGCCAATGCTTAGAGCTTCTGGAGTTTCCTGGGATTTAAGGAAAGTCGATAGTTATGAATGTTATGACGATTTTGATTGGCAGATTGCTTCAGAAAAAGAAGGAGATTGTTATGCGAGATATCGAGTAAGAGTTGAAGAGATGAGGCAATCGCTAAGTATCATTCGACAAGCATGCAAAATGATTCCAGGAGGTCCAACAGAAAATTTAGAAGCCCAAAGAATGGCGACTGAAGATAAGAAAAGTGAAATATTTGGTATTGACTATCAATATGTAGCTAAGAAGGTTGCTCCAACTTTTAAAATTCCCAACGGAGAATTGTATACAAGATTAGAGTCCGGTAAAGGAGAAATAGGTGTATTTATTCAAGGAACTAATGAAGTTACCCCATGGAGATTTAAAATCAGAGCAGCTGATTTAAATAATTTACAAATATTGCCTCATATTCTTAAAGGTGCCAAAATCGCCGATATTATGGCAATCCTTGGCTCAATAGATGTCATCATGGGATCTGTTGATAGATAAGTTCTTTAAATGAAAACCGCTGATTGGTTAATATTGCAGAAGAAGGTAAGATTTGGTGATTGTGATTCTGCAGGTGTAATTCATTTTCATAACTTATTAAAATGGTCGCACGAAGCTTGGGAAGAGAGTATTGAAATTTATGGCATTCCTTATCAAGATATTTTCCCAGACTTTTCTATACGTAAAAGTCAAATTATTTTTCCCATAGTAAATTGCGAAGCAAACTTTCTTGCGCCTATAAAAATTGGGGATTTCTTAAAAGTAAAAATTGCCCCTCATAAAATTAATCCCCATTTGTTCCAAGTAAATAGTTTTTTTATAAAAAATGGAAATAAAGTAGCAGAAGGAAAAATAATACATTGTGCTTTAGATGTTGATTCAAGAAATAAAATAGAACTTCCTGATCAGTTAGAAAGATGGATAGAGGCTTCAAATGTAAGTACAAATTTACAAGAATGCTAATTATTATTTTTTAAATTTAAAGTTTATTTTTTCTGTACTGGCATTTTTGTTTTTAACAATCCACTTCTCAGGTTTTTCATGTTTAGGCCAACTTTGAGAAAATTTTTTTAATAAATTTAATGAATTTTCAATATTTTTATGATTTGTAAGTTCTCTAAATTCAACAATTATTTTAATTTTATTTCCCCATAATTTGTCTGCAACTTTTAAAATATTGAATTTATTAATTGGGATATTTTCTTTCATAATGAAATCATTTAATCGAGATTCAATAAATTCTGGGAAAACGATTTCTCCTCCTGAATTAAAAGCGTTATCACTTCTTCCAAGAAAGTTTAAATATAAAGAATTATTGATTTGATTAATTTCACCTAAATCACCTGTTTGCCACCACCCATTTTCATTATTGAAGTTTTCAGTTTTTGAAGAATCTATTATTTCGATTCCAATTCTAGCTGATTTTATCTCGATTAATCCTTGTGCGTTAATTCTTATTTTTGTATCAGGTAGTATTTCTCCTACATTTTCAAAACCCATTAAGAATTCTTTTGGTTTTAAACTCGTAACCATTGCAGCGGTTTCAGTTGAGCCGTAACAAGGTGCTAATTTTATTTTTTCTTGTATACATTTTTCTGCAGTTTCGCATGAAATTGAAGCTCCACCCACCCAAATTAGATCAAAAATTTTTAGCCAACTAATACCTTCTTTTTGAACTAAAAGTCTTTGTAATTGTGTAGGTACTAAAGACGTAATCAAGTGTTTTTTGTTTTTTTTAGATTTAATTGTAAAAAGCAAAAGTTCTCTAGTTTTTTTTATTAAATTCGGGGAAATATTAATACAATCACATCCCCAAGTTTGACTTCTAAAAATTGGCATTAATCCACTTATATGGTTCAGGGGCAAAGTATTTAAAATTAAGCAGTTTTTTAATTCAAATCCTTGCTCTATAAGCCATTGACCTGAAGTAGCTGCAGATAATTTAAGATTATCTAAATGGTGAAAACATTTTCTCGGTTTTCCAGAACTTCCACTACTGTTTAAGATGATTGCTGGTCCATTTTCATTAATTGAATCTAGTACATGTTCGTTTTTATAAAATTTGTTTTTTATATAAATAATTTTATTCTCTTTAATTTTTTTCATAATTTTCTCTACATATTGAGTTTCATTATTTTCAACTTCAATAATATGAATTTTATTTTTCATAGTTGATCCCATATTTTTTTTGCTTCATTTAAAAATAGAAACGAATTAGGAAATTTATTCATTGCCAAACCAGAAACTTTTGGAGTTGGTCCCTGTAATTGTAGGGACGATAAATGATAAAGCCATCTCCTTCCTATTCCAGTCTCAAATGAGGTACTGATAGATATTAAAGCTTTTTTATTTTGTAATTCTCTTAAAAGCTTAACTGGATTATTTTCTTGTGAAGGCCTTCGAATTTGCCAACCCTTCCATTCATCAATCAAAGTTGGAAATTTTAAAAGTGATTCGTCTAAGGCTATTGGAATTTTTTTGTTGAGATCTGTAAGCCCATCAAGATCATCAACACAGAGAGGTTGTTCTAACCAATCTATATTATTGTTATCTTTCAAAATATCAGCCCATCTATAAGCTATCTTTCTTCCCCAAGAACCATTAGCATCTATTCTTAATTTAATATTATTATCTATTTGGCTTAAAATTTCTTCTAAAATTGCTTCTTCCTCATGGTTTTTTTTTAATGCTACTTTCCATTTTATGGTCACTGATTTCCCAATATTAGATTGTTTTTTTTTAATATCATTTAGATCTGAAATTACATTTTCAGGATTTAAAAGTATAGCTGTTTTATCAATTTCATCTAAGTAATAGTTGTCTTTAAAAATAATTTTCCCATTTATCTCTGCTAATGCTGAATTTATTGCAGATTGAATGCATGGGTGAAAAATATTTATTTGCTCAGATAAATTAAATACTTCTACATACTCAGGAATCATATTTAATTGTTTTGCACATTTTTTTAAGTCCTCTTCTAAAAGCGGTGAGACTTCCCCAAACCCAATTTGTTTATCATTACTCGTTAATTTAATTATCCAACCCGATCTTTTAAGGTAAGTGGTTTTAGAATTATTTACCTTTGTGGATAACTTAAAGTTATAAGATTTTTTTTTAAATATTAAGTTCATTTATTAATCAAGTAATTAAATATTAATCCTGTGATTAAGCCAACTCCATTAAGAGTCTGGAATTTTATTGCCACGAATTTGCAATTTTTTATTTTTGAAGGTTTGTTATATAAAGAGTTTAATAAATTTATAAGCTTTATTGCTTGAGGAAAACTAATCAAATAAAGGATACAAAAAACTGGAATAAATCCAGTAACTATAGTGAAAAGTTGAAAAATATAAATTATAAAAATCATCCAAGGCACAAATTGAGAACCTTTTTTTGCTCCTAAGCGAACTAAAGGTGAGTTTTTCCCATGCTTTTTATCTTCAGAAATTTGATGAAAATGGGAACAAAACAATACAAGAGTTGTTGCCAATGCAGGTCCTGAACCAAGTAATAAAGAAACTTTCCATGGAATATTTTCGAAATAAATATTAAACGGATTTAAAGCAATTAAGATAGCAGAGTAAGCAAAAGGTCCAAATGCAATCCAGCATAATGGTTCTCCTAACCCTTGATAGCCAAATCTAAAAGGAGGTCCTTGATATAAATATCCTAGGAAGCAACAAGCTGCTATCAAAATTAAAATGTTTATGCTTGTTGATAATGAAATAATTGAAATTATTAATAAACCAATAAATAAAGATAAATATGCAATAAATGCAATTATTTTTTTATTTTTTACAAGATTTACAATTGAATGGAATTTAAATTCATCTATTCCTGTTTCTGCGTCGAATAAATCATTAGTTAGATTTTCCCAAAGTAATATTAAAATTGCAGATAAAGTAAATGCAATCATATTATAAATTTTTAGTTTTTCATATTGATTGAGTAAATAAGCCCCTGTTATAAAGACTGGAAGAATTGCAACAGAATAAAGAGGCCATTTTATTGCTTGTTTCCATAATTTTTTTTTATTTTCGTCCATTTTTAATTAATAAAAAAATTCCTTAATTATTTAATGTAGTTTATAAATTGAGTTACATTTTTTACTTTATTGCATGATTTTTAGTTATTTTCAATAAGTGATGAAAAATGATTTAAAATTTACAGATTTTTTAAAAGATGTATTTTCCTCTTTCGATAAGAAAGTGGAAAATTCTGGATTGGTAAGTATTTGCGTTGAGATTCCGTTTATTGATTTATTTCAAGTATATGAATTGTTTATAAATAAATATCCGTTTTCTTCATTTTGGGAGGAATCTGATGGCATTTCATATATTGCTTTCGAGAAATGTAAATATGTTACTATGGATAGTCCAAAAAGATTCGAGGTAGCAAAGGAGTTTAATTCTGAGAATTTTAAAAATTTAATTAACTTGACAAATGAAACAGATAATTATGCACTTTCAAAAATAATTTATTTATTTTCTTTTTCTGAAAACTTGAATCATAAGAATTTATCTTCTGATGTCCCTAGTTTAGAAGCTATCCTTCCAAAAATATTAATTATTAAAAGTAATAAGAATTGCTGGTTAAGAATCAATGGTCATGTTGAAGGTAAATCATCATTAAGAACATTAATTGAAGAAATATGGACAATTAGAAATCAAGTTATTAATTCTGGCTCAGAAATAATAAAATCATCTGGCTTAAAAACTAGTTTTGATTTATCAATTATTGATGATTTCTTGCACTCCTTAGAAAGTTCTAATACAAGTTTGAAAAAATTAGTAAATAGAGGAATTCAATTAGTAGAAAAAGGTATTCTCGAAAAGGTAGTTTTAGCTAATAGGATTAAGATTAAACTAAAAAATAAATTAGATTTAGTAGAAATTTTAAGAAGATTAAAAAAGAATCAACCAAATACATGCAGATATGTTTGGAAAAGGAATAGTAAGGATATTTTTTTTGGAGCATCTCCAGAAAAATTATTTTCTTTTGTTAAGCCTAATTTAACTTTGGAGGCTCTTGCTGGAACTATCCCAACTAAATCAAATTTTAAGAAACTCCTAAAAAGTACTAAAGACTTAAAGGAACACAATTATGTAATTAATTATTTGATTAAATGTTTAGAAGTTTCAAAAATAAAAAACTTTAAAAAAAGTGAGATAAAGGTAAATTCATTTGGAGATATTTCTCATTTGCAAACACTCATTTTCTCTGAAGTTGAAAATATATGTCCTTTTGAATTACTTAAAAACCTTCATCCATCTCCGGCTGTTTGTGGATACCCAAAAAATTCAGCGATGGATTGGATAAACACTCTTGAGTCATTTCCTAGAGGAAATTATGCTTCTCCAATGGGGTGGGTTGATTCATCAGGAAATGCTTCATTTCTTTTAGCAATAAGAGGAGCTAGATATATTGAAGAAAATATTGAATTTACTGCAGGTTCAGGTATAGTTTCAGGCTCTGTTTTAGAGAAAGAAATAGATGAGATTAAATTAAAATTTGAATCTATAGTAAAACAAATATTTTACGCTAAAGATCCTAGATAATTTCCACTAATTTTTCAATAACTTCCTCTGAAACATTCTTATTGGATAAATTTTCTATTTCTCTTAAACCTGTTGGACTGGTTACATTAATCTCGCTAAGCATTCCATTTATTACATCAATACCTACAAAAAATAAACCTTCATCTTTGAAGTGTTGAGATAACTCTGAGCAGATACTTTTTTCTTTATCTGTTAATAATGTTGGTTCGGCTTTTCCTCCCATTGCTAAATTACTCCTAAAATCGCCTCCTTGAGGAATCCTATTTATCGATCCAATTGCCTCACCGTTTACGATAATTATTCTTTTATCACCCTCTATGACTTCAGGAATAAATTTTTGCATCATAACGGGTAATTCTTCTTGAGAAGTAATTAATTCAATGATTGATTTAATACCTGGAGAATTTTTATTTATCCTTATAACACCTTGACCACCTTTTCCTCCAAGAGGTTTTATGACTACTTCATTATTTATATTTGCAAAATTAATAAGATCTTTTACCTTACTCGCAACTATTGTAGGTGCCATTAAGTGGCAGTATCTCAAAGCACCTAGCTTTTCATTCCATGCTCTTAACGATGAGGGTTTGTTGATTACTTTTATCCCTTTTCTTTCGGCAACTTCTAAAAGATGAGTTGCATATAAATAAGCCTCATTAACAGGAGGATCTTTTCTCATCCAAATGCAATTAAATTCGGCGAGAGGTATGCAATCATTACCTTTGAAAGAAATCCACGGATTTACTTCAACTTTTACTGAAGATGCCCAAACTTCATCACCTCTAGCTTCAAGGTCCTGAGGAGTACAACTCCAGATTTCAATATTTTTTTTTGATGATGCTTGCATTAAAGCAGCAGTTGAATCTTTTAAGGGATTAATATTTTTTATTGGATCTATCACGAATAGAAATTTCATAAGATCTAGTTTAATAATGCGTCTAATTTATTTTCATTTTCTAATGTGTAGAGTTCATCGCAGCCTCCGATACCTTCATTATCTATAAATATTTGTGGTAATGTTCTTCTACCATCAGCTCTTTCAATCATCAATGCTCTGGCATCTTCGTCGCCATCTATTTTATATTCTGTAAAATTTATTTTTTTTTTCTTGAGTAGTGATTTTGCTCGAATACAGAATGGGCAATATTGCCAAGTATAAATTTCAACTTTGGACATTTTTTTAAAATAATACTTAGTTTATACTATTAAACAAAAGGGCTTGTTAGATTATAAATAATGATTAAATTCTATTTTGATAGATATTACAGATTTCAAAAAAGATCTTTCGGAACTAACAGAGCGCCTGGGTAATGCTCAGGATTGTCTTTGACGTTCCAAGATTAAAAGCGAAAAGGAGAGAGTTAGAGCAAATTTCTGCTCAACCTGAATTTTGGGAGAATCAAGAAGAAGCGAAAAAACAAATGTTAATCCTTGACGATGTTAAGGCACAACTTGAATTGTTGGATAAATGGAAAACTTTTATTTCTGATGCTAATGCCTCTCTTGAGCTTTATTCTTTAGAACCAGAAGAGGAAATGATTTTGGAATCCCAGCAGGGCTTAAAGAAATTAAGAGAGAATTTAGATAAATGGGAATTTGAAAGATTGTTATGTGGTGAATACGATAAAGAAGGAGCAGTAGTTTCTATTAACGCAGGTGCTGGTGGAACAGATGCTCAGGATTGGGTAGAGATCTTATTGAGAATGTATAAAAGATGGGCCGATAATAATCAAATGAGTTTAATTATCAATGAATTATCTCAAGGAGAAGAAGCAGGTATCAAAAGTGTAACTTTTGAAATTGAAGGGAAATATGCTTATGGATATTTACAACATGAAAAAGGAACTCATAGATTAGTAAGAATTTCTCCTTTCAATGCTAATGGTAAAAGACAAACCAGCTTTGCTGGGGTAGAGGTCATGCCAAAATTAGATGAAAATATTTCACTTGATATACCTGAAAAAGATTTGGAAATTTCAACAAGTAGATCCGGTGGGGCTGGAGGACAAAATGTTAATAAAGTAGAAACAGCGGTTAGAGTTGTTCATTTGCCTTCAGGTATTTCAGTAAGATGTACACAAGAAAGATCTCAATTACAAAATAAAGAGAAAGCTATGTTACTTCTTAAGTCTAAACTACTAGTGATTGCTAAAGAACAACGAGCTGCAGAAGTCGCTGATATTAAAGGTGATATTGTGGAAGCTGCATGGGGCAATCAAATAAGAAATTATGTTTTCCATCCCTATCAAATGGTAAAAGATCTTAGAACTATGCAGGAGACTAACGACTTAGATAGTGTTTTAGATGGTGGAATTGAACCTTTTATTCATGAATTATTACGCATGAATATTTCTTCTAACGAATCTATTGAATAACTAATGAAAAATAAAAACGAAAATATAGAAAAAAAAGTTGCTCCCCCAAGCTTTATAAAGCTTGCTATGCGAAATATGGTAAGGAAGGGTTCAAAAAGTATTTCTCATTTTTCAATAACCTTTCTAGTTTTAATAGGGATATTAATACTTGTAGCTACAATAGGTAAGCCTAATATTCCTGTATAAGAATGTATGAAAGAAAAAATTATTTCTGAAATAAATTTAGATTTGGTTTTTCAATGTAATGATTTCTCTCAATTTTCAAATAAGTTAAAAGATACTAAAACTCACCTTATTTTTGAATCTATTTTTTGGGAGAAAGTTTTTTTATCTTGGATAAATACAATATTAAAAAAAGAGGATTATGAATTACCAAATTATATTTTTGAAAAAAAATCTTTTTCATTAGGCTTACAGATAATATCTAATCAAGAAATTGCTTCTTTGAATAAGAAATGGATGCAAAAAAATGGTCCAACTGATGTTCTATCTTTTCCAATTATTTCTGATGAATCTCTAAATAATTTAGATCATATAGAGTTAGGAGATATATTTATATCATTAGAGATGGCACTTGAGCAATCTTATGAATATAAAAATTCAATCTACAGAGAGATGATCTGGTTGGCTAGTCATGGATTTTTACATCTTTTGGGATGGGAACATAATAATGAGCATGATTTAGAAAATATGTTAAATTTCCAAGAATATTTAATTACTCGATTAGATTAAAAATCAATGGGAAAAAAAATAAATTATTCAGAAAATAGAAAAGAATCGTACAAAACTTCTAGTAATGTATTTATAAGTTTTAAGTATGCTTTCAGTGGTATTAGTTATGTATTAAAAACTTCAAGAAATTTTAAAATTCAATTAATTTTTGCAGTTACAAGTTTAATAATTGGTTTTTTACTCAAAATTAGTCTAAGTAATTATGTTATTTTGATTGCAACAATAATGTCTGTTTTAATATTAGAAATATTGAACACATCTATTGAATCAATCGTTGATTTATTAGTGAAAAAAGAATTTAGTATTTTGGCTAAAATTTCAAAAGATACTTCTGCAGGAGCAGTATTATTAGCTTCCATTAATTCTGTTATTATTGCTGTATATATCTTTTTTCCTAAAGTAAAGTTGTTATTTTAAATCCATAAAAATATGTTTCTTGTTATTGATAATTATGATAGTTTTACTTATAACCTTGTTCAATATTTAGGCGAACTTTCAGTTGAGCATGAAATAACTAAAGAATTAATAGTTAAAAGAAATGATGAAATTACTTTAGAAGAAATTATCAAACTAAATCCAGGTGGAATTTTATTATCTCCAGGTCCAGGCAATCCAGATCAATCTGGAATTTGTCTGCCAATTCTTAAAAAATTATCTAAAAATATTCCGACATTGGGAGTTTGTTTAGGTCATCAAGCTTTGGCCCAAGCTTTTGGAGGTAAGGTTATAGTTGGGAAAGAACTTATGCATGGTAAGACATCCAAAATATTTCATAATCAAAAAGGATTGTTTAAAGATATCGAGACTCCATTTGTTGCTACTAGATACCATAGTCTTATAGTTGATTCGAGTTCTTTACCATCTTGTTTCGATATAACTGCGACTTTAGAAGACTCAACAATTATGGCTATCTCTCATAAAGAATATAAACATTTACATGGGGTACAGTTCCATCCTGAAAGTGTGTTGACCCAATTTGGTCATAAATTAATTAGTAATTTTCTAAAAATGGCTGAACAAAAGTAAAATAAAAAAAAATTAATATTATGATTTCTCAAATTAAAAACTTTTTATTTTTGATATTATTTAGCTCTTTTTTACCTACCTCATTATTGGCAAGGAATTTAGGAATAAAAAGTTTGGGACATAGTAGTTTCTTAATTAATAGTGCTGAAAAATCTATTCTTATAAATCCCTTTAAAGCAATAGGTTGTGCAAGCAATTTAAAGGAGCCAAAAGAAGTCAACGTAGATTTTATTTTGGCTAGTTCTAGGCTTCCAGATGAAGGATATAACCCTAATGATCAATTAATGTTCGTTGAGCCAGGAATCTATCAATTTGAGGATATTATATTAAATGGAATTTCTGTACCACATGACAGAGTAGATGGAAGAAGATTTGGGATGGCAACTGTTTGGAGTTGGGAGCAGAATGATCTTAAAATTGTTCATATGGGAGGAGCTGCTGGTGATATTGATATTAATAGTCAAATTATTTTGTCTCGCCCAGATATCTTATTTATTTCAATTGGAGGAGGAATAAAATCTTATGATGGGCAAGAGGCTTCAAGAATAGTTAAGCTTCTAAAACCTAAAGTAGTTATTCCTGTTCACTTTGAACGCGGCAAAAAAATTAATAAAGAATGTGATTTCTCAAATGCAGATTTATTTATTGAAAATATGAAAGATTTTAAAGTAAAATATGTTGGAAAAGATTTTCAAATAAAACCTAAAAGAATCGATCAAAATACAATTTATATTTTCAGTAATTAATTTATTAAATCTAAGACCTTGTAATTGTCCCAGAAAAAAATCATTTGTTCTTTAGTTCCAATACTAACCCTTATTGAATTACCGATATCTTTTTTGTTTTCCATACTTCTAATAAGAATACCTTTTTCTCTCATCTGTTTTATTAAGATTTTAGGATCTTTTTTTGGCCAAATTAAGAAATAATTACCTCCACTAAAGTGAGTTCTGATTTTTGTTTTTTTAAATTTATTTAAAATCCATTCCCTCGCCTTTTTTACTTCTAAAACATAATTATCAATATATGATTTGTCTTTAAGTGCTGCTAATGCAGCTGTAATAGCAAAGCTGTTTACATCATATGGTCCTGTAACTTTATTAATGTACTGAATTAAACTTTTATTGCCAAAAGTAAAACCTATTCTTAAACCAGCGAGACCAGCAGTTTTTGAGAGAGATTGGATTATTAGTATATTTTTATTCTTATCAAAATCTATCGATTCAAGTAGACTGTCTCCATTAAATTTTTCATATAGTTCATCAACAACTATTAATGAATTGTTATTGATATTGGCTAAATTAATTATTTCTTGAGAGCTTAGAACAGTTCCTGTTGGATTATTTGGATTGCAAATAAATATTAACTTTGGATTATGCTTTATTATTTTTTCCCTAAATTCTTCGATGGGGAATAGAAAATTTTCTCCAATGTAAGAACAACTTATTTTTTTCATTCCTCGGATTTCTGCACAAGGAGAATAGTAACCAAAAGTTGGATTTGTGGTTAGAAATATTTGATCTTTTTCTCCAAAGCAATTGAAAATTGCATTTATTGCTGCATCTGCTCCATTGAAAATTCCGATTTCATCATTACCAAATTTTCTTGAATCAAGATATTTATCACATAAAAATTGTTTTAATAAATTATATTCTGGATAAATTGAAATCTCATCTAATTTTATCGCTTGTAATGCCTCTAAAACCTTAGGACTTGGACCTAAAGTATTTTCATTAAAGTCTAAGCGGAGTAAATTTCTTCTATTTTCTAAAGGTGCAGAGTAAGACTGCATATTTATTATTTCTTCTCTTGGTTTTGGGAAAAGATTATTTAATGGATCAAAATCATTCATTACATTCTTTCTAAAGTTTCAATTCCTAAAAGCTTTAAGCTTAATTTTAGTGTTTTTGCAGTTAGGTCACATAAATTAAGCCTAGAAATTTTTATATTTTTTTCTTCTTTGAGGATTGGAACTTGATCATAGAATCTATTAAAAGTCTGACATAGTTCGAACAGATAATTGCATAATCTATTTGGCATTAAGTCTTTTTCAATAGAAATTATGACTTCATCGAATCTAAGTAATTTTCTTATAAGTTTCCATTCAGATTTATGTTCATAATTCATATATTGAAAATCTTTAGAGTCATAAACAAAATCATTTTTTCTTTTAATTCCTTCAATTCTTACAAGTGTATATAACAAATATGGAGCAGTATTTCCATTAAGGGAAAGCATTTTATCAAAACTAAATTGATAATTAGTAATCCTATTTTGGCTTAAATCTGCATACTTAACAGCTCCTAATCCAATAATTCTTGAAGTATTTGCAATAAAATCTTCTGTCTCATAACGATTTTCATCTTCTAATCTTTTTAATAAATCCTCTTTTGCTCTTCTAACTGCTTCTTTTAATAAATCTTTTAAACGTATTGTTTCGCCTTCCCTTGTCTTTAGTTTTTTGCCATCAATTCCTTGAACTAAACCAAAAGGGACATGGTCTACTTGGCAATTGTCTGGGATCCATTTTGCTTTTTTTGCAACTTGAAAAACTCCAGCAAAATGATTTGCTTGTCCATGATCAGTTACATAAATAATTCTCGAAGCATCATCCCCATTAGGAGGTTTATTGAATCTGTATCTTATAGCAGCAAGATCTGTGGTGGCATAGTTAAACCCTCCATCTTTTTTTTGAATAATTAGCGGTAAAGGTTTGCCCTCTTTATTAGTCATCCCATCTAAAAATACACATTTTGCTCCTTGATCTTCTACTAATATTTTTTTTAAATTCAAATCCTCAATAACTGATTTTAAGAAGGGATTATAAAAAGATTCACCTCTTTCTTCTATTTTTATTTTTAAATTTTTATAGATTTCACCAAATTCTTTTCTAGATTGATCACATAATAATTTCCAAGCTTTAATAGATTTAATATCTCCACTTTGTAACTTAACTACTTCATCTCTAGATCTTTTTTGAAATTCAGATTCATTATCAAATCTTTTTTTTGATTCTTTATAAAATTCAACTAAATCACTTATCTTAATTTTGCCTATCTCCTCCAAATCATTTGAATATAAATCTTTGAGCTGAGTAATAAGCATTCCAAATTGCGTTCCCCAATCGCCAACATGATTTAGTCTTAATACTTGATAACCTCTTAACTCGAAAATTCTGGCTATTGAATCTCCAATTATTGTTGATCTTAAATGCCCTACATGCATTTCTTTAGCAATATTAGGACTAGAAAAATCTACAATGACTTTATTTGATAAGCTGCTATCAAAATCTTTTTTAATTTGAGGTACTCCACCCCTTTGGCATTGAATATTTGATTTAATTTCATTTATTAGAACTTCATCTTTTAATTTTATATTTATAAATCCAGGTCCAGCTATTTCTAGACTCTTACAAAATTTTGCTATGATTTTATTCCTATTTAAAAGATTAATAAAATCATTAGAAATATCTCTTGGGTTCTTTTTATATATTTTAGATAAACTTAAACAAACATTACATTGATAATCACCAAATTCCTCTTTTGATGATTGTGTAATTAAATTTTTTCTAAGAATTTCGAATTCTCCTTTTTTATCATTTTTTTCAAGACTATCTAAAAGAGATTGTTCAAATTGTTTTGTTAATTCTTTAAAAATGATTAGCATTAATTATTCAATTATTTATCTATATAATTAATTAATATAACGCATACTCAAATCAATCCAATCACTTTTGGTGATTGAAGAACTTGTTGAAATCAAATCAATACCTTTTATTAGATATTTACTAATTTCTTCAGGTTTAATTCCAGAAACTTCTATTACTAAATTTTTTTTGACTTCTTTTTTTAAGCTATTCATTGATAAATCTCTTAATTCTTGAACGCTTTTTTTGATTATTTTAGGGCTAAGTTCATCCAATAAGACACTATCTGCTCCTGCTAATACTGCTTCTTTTGCCTGTTCGATATTTTCAGCTTCAATTATGATATGAGTTGTAAAAGGCGAATTTAGTCGAATTTTTTTTACTGCATTATTAAGATTCTCTGTCCATGCAATGTGATTTTCTTTTATCATAGCTGCGTCGTATAATCCCATTCTATGATTAACTCCACCTCCACATTTAAATGCATATTTTTCAAATATTCTTAAGCCAGGAGTAGTTTTCCTAGTATCTGCTAATTTTATATTTGTGCCTTCTAACTTATTTACAAGATTCTTTGTATATGTTGATATTCCAGATAAATGCATTGCTATATTTAAGCCTATTCTTTCACTAGCTAGCAAACTTTTTGAAGGTCCATATATTTCCAGGAGTTTTTGATCTTTAACAAATTTATCTCCATCAGAGATATTAAATTTTGAACTGATTTTTAAATCAATTTTTTTAAAAATTTCTTTTATAATTTCGACACCACAAAATATACCGCCTTCTTTTGCAATCCAATATGCATTACCATTCTCCTCCGTAATAGAAGGACTTGTTAGATCTCCCCTTCCTATATCTTCATCGATCCAATTATCAATGATCTTACTTATTATTGGAGTATTTAAATCCACTAAACTAAAAATAATTAATTAATAAAAATTCAACTGAAGTTAGAGAATTAACTATATATCACTATGTAATTTAACTCAAATTTATTTACCAATACAAAACTTAGAAAAAATATTATCTAGAAGTTCCTCCGTTAATTCTTGACCAGTTATTTTAGATAAGTTTTGAATCCCATCTCTCAGTTCTATTGATAACAAATCAAATGGCAATTTATTTTTAATGATTTCATCAGTGTCATTTAAATTAGATAGGCAAGCAGACAAATTTGTTAGATGTCTTTCGTTTAAAAATATATTGATATTTTCTACCTGTTTTAATCCACATTTTTTTATGATTGTGTCGATTAATAATTTTTCACCATCATTATTCTTAATGCTCATAAGAATTGTGTTTTTTAACTCATTTGAATTAATATTTTTAGAGTCAATTAAATCTTTTTTATTACCCACAATAGTAATTAATTTTTCTTTGGGGATTTCTTTTATTATTTTTTTGTCTTCTTCATTAAAGCCTTCTTCAAGACTATAAATATAAATTATAAAATCTGACTCTATAATTTTCCCAAAACTTTTTTTAATTCCAATACTTTCAATTTGTTCATGAGTTTCTCTTATGCCAGCAGTATCAATTATTTTCATTGGGATTTCATTAATAGTTAAATTCACTTCAATAACATCTCTTGTCGTTCCAGGAATATTAGTTACAATTGCTTTCTCTTTTTTTGCAAGCAAATTTAGTAAAGAACTTTTACCAACATTTGTTTTACCTATAAGCGCAATAGATATCCCA
The DNA here is from genome assembly GCA_902542595.1 of uncultured Prochlorococcus sp. Lineage (GTDB taxonomy): Bacteria > Cyanobacteriota > Cyanobacteriia > PCC-6307 > Cyanobiaceae > Prochlorococcus_A. The sequence continues at coordinate 3,368 of CACBVE010000007.1, read as the reverse complement.
TTATGAATATATGAATTTCTTTTTGAATTTTCTGTAAGTAATTCTATTTTTTCTTTCACTTTTTTAATGTTTTTTCGATATTTGGTGTAATCAAAATCTGTGAAGTCTTCTTCAAAATCAACTCTCGCTTCTATTTCGCAAAGTTGATTTATCAGGTCATTTTTAATATCGTCAATTTTTTTCTTTATTTCTCCTTGAACCCCACTAAAAGCTAACTCTGCTGATCTGGAATTGCTTGCATTAATTAATTGATTAATCGACTCGGCTTGAGTAAGGTCTATTTTCCCATTAAGAAAAGCTCTTTGACTAAATTCTCCTGGGTTTGCAAGTCTAACTCTAGAATTACTCGATAATAACCTGTTTAGAACTTTATTTACTAGGATAATTCCTCCATGGCAATGAAGTTCAACAACATCCTCGCCTGTGAAGCTATTTGGTGATTTCATCACTAAAATTAAAACCTCATCTATAAATTTATTTTGTTTGTTTCCCTGAATAAAACCATGAAAAACTCTATGTGACTCCCATGCATATTTAGATTTAGTTTGAACAATCTTTTTGCAAGAATTTATTGAGTCTTTCCCTGATACTCTTATTATCGCAACTCCTCCTTTCCCTATACTTATAGCTGAAGCAATTGCCGCTATCGTATCTTCTGTAGTAACTATCGAATCCATCTCTCGCTTTGTTATGGATAATTAAGTAAGATTATCAAGAATTTTGAAATTTTCTTTCTTAATGAGATTTAAAAGAGATATTAACTATAAGAAAATTCTATCATTATTTAGGAATCAGAATGGAAGTCCTTTCTTTAATGCTAAAGGTTTAGCTATAGGAGTATTTAGTGGCTGCTTTCCTTTTTTTGGGTTTCAGACTTTAATAGGTGTATTTTTTGCGAAAATAGCCAAGGGAAATATTGTTCTAGCTGCAATTGGTACCTGGATCAGTAATCCTTTTACTTATATTCCACTTTATTATTTTAACTATAAAGTTGGTTCGATTTTTTTTAATACTTCTTCTAATAAAATTCTTGAAAAAAGTTTAGTGATAGATGACTTATGGAAACAAGGTAGAATTTTTTCTCTAAAATTACTCTTAGGTTCATCTTGTGTAGGTTTTTTATTAGCTTTGATTTGCGGCAGTATTGCTTTTTTTTATCTACAAGATAAAAAGTAAAAGATAGATTGATCTGATTTTTAAATTAACTTTGTCCAACTCTGGCAATATCTAAAACATCTGCAATCGATTTAATTTGTTCAATTGTTTTGTGAAGTTGATTATAACTTTCTAGACCTACACAAAGATTTATAATAGCTGGTTTACCATAAGCAGTTTTAACATTGGCATCGCTAACGTTTATACCTTTATCAGATAACCGCATAAGAATATCTTTAAGAACTCCAACTCTATCAATTACTTCTATTCGGAGCTGAATTGGAAACTTATTATCTCCAGTTTTATTATCTTGATTCCAACCAACAGGTAATCTTCTCTCAATTGGTATTGGCATTACATTTTCACAATCTTCCCTATGTATGGTTATGCCGTGGTTGCCGAGTGATACAGTTCCGATAATATCCTCTCCTGGAAGTGGGGAACAGCATTTGCCTATTCTGTAATCAAGACCTTCTATCCCGGAAATTGGTGATTTAGTTGCCGTATTAGATTTATTAGTGGATAAATTACTATTACTTTTAAGAGATTTTGCTATTTCAGAGTCAGAATCATTTTTTACATCTTCTGTCTGTAATTTTATTTCTTCTCTTAGTCTATTTAATACTTGATGCAAAGTTAAACCACCAAAACCAAGAGATGCAAGAAGGTCTTCTGTAGTTTTTAAATTGCATCGATTTGCAACTTTTTTCATGGCTTCACTAGAAAGTAATGCTTCAAAACCATTTCGACCTACTTCTTTTTCAAGTAAATCTCTACCTCTTTTAATAGTCTCATCGCGATGGCTTTTCTTGTACCATTGGCGGATTCTATTTTTAGCAGTTGGCGTAACCACAAAGTTCAGCCAATCTAAACTTGGAGTAGCGTTATTACTTGTCAAAATTTCTATGAAGTCGCCATTTTGAAGTGCTGTAGATAATGGAGAAAGCTTTTCATTAATTCTTATTCCATTACAGTGATTTCCAACTTCAGAATGAATTCTGTAGGCGAAATCTATCGCGGTGGATCCTTTCCTTAAACCAACAACATCTCCTTTTGGAGTGATCACAAATACTTCTTCATCAAATAAATCTTCTTTAATTGAAGCTAAATAATCATTATGATCCCCTTCATTACCTTCTTGTTGCCATTCTACTAATTGTCTTAGCCAATTAAATCTCTCGGCATTACTTTTAGCAGGAGAACCACCCTCTTTGTATTGCCAATGAGCGGCAATACCATATTCAGCAATTTGATGCATGGAAGTAGTTCTAATTTGAACTTCGATAGGTCGATGTCTTCCAATAACAGAAGTGTGTAAGGACTGGTATCCATTAGGTTTTGGTAATCCTATATAGTCTTTAAATCTACCTGGAATTGGTTTGAAAGTATCATGAACAACTGCTAAAGCTCGATAACAACTATCTGAATTATCTACGATAATTCTTAGGGCAGCAACATCATAAATCTCGTGAAAATGCTTTTGTTGTCTTTCCATTTTGCTCCAGATGCCATAAAGATGTTTTGGCCTTCCAGTTATTTCAAAATTTTTCAAACCTGCTGAAAACAAGTTTTCCTTCATAAGATTCAAAGTTACTTTTAATCTTTTTTCTCTATCACTTCTTTTAACAGCGATTTGATCTTTAAGATCTTGAAATTCTTTAGGCTCTAGGAATTTAAAAGCTAAATCTTCTAATTCCCATTTAAATCTGTTTATTCCTAGTCGATTAGCTAGTGGTGCATAAATCTCTCTTGTTTCTCTCGCTATTCTTAGTTTTTTCTCATCATTTAGCCATTCAATTGTTCTCATGTTATGAAGTCGATCTGCAAGTTTTACTAAGACAATTCTTATATCGCTAGCCATAGCCAAAAACATTTTCCTAAGATTTTCAGCTTGTGCTTCAGTCCTGTTGTTAAAGTGAATACCTCCTAATTTTGTTACTCCTTCTACAAGTATTTTTACTTCTAATCCAAAATTTGTTTCTATCTCGGATAAATCAATGCCAGTATCTTCAACAACATCATGTAAAAGGCCTGCAGCAATAACAGATGAACTAGCACCTATTTCTTTGAGGAGATTTGCAACAGCAACCGGGTGGATAATGTATGGCTCGCCACTCGCTCGGAATTGTCCATCATGAGCTTTATAAGCAAGTTTAAAAGCCTTTACTATAAGGTTTTGACTCTCATCATTTTCTTTATTTGATTTTTCAAAA
>CACBVE010000006.1 GCA_902542595.1 uncultured Prochlorococcus sp. | reverse complement strand
TTTTTTTTTGATTTCTTGAAAAACTTTTTTTTCACTAGATTTTTGATTTTTATCTTCAGTGGTAAAAGATTTATTTAAAGAAGCTTCTTCCTGAATTGATTTTTTAAAATTATTTCTTACAAATCCCACACCAATACCAAGTGCAAACAATATAGAAAACACATATAGATAAATTAAATAAGGCGACCGACTAATAATCTCTCTATCATTTAAGAATTCACCAAAATTAAACTTTAATTCTGCAATTTTTTCGATTAAATATTTATAAACTTCTAAGGATTTTGTTTTCAAAATTTTCTCATTAAGTTTATAGTCTTGAATATCAAGCTTTTCATATTCACGTTTTATACCACCAGGCCAAGGTAACTTCCTTTCTTCAATATTATCTAATTTACGATCGTAATTTTCATTGATTTTTGTTGAAGATTCTTTTTTAATCTTTTGGTTCTGAAGATTTAATTTTGTTGTATTTTTATTTGATTTCTTTTCTAATTTGTCAATAAATTCTTGAATTTCTACATCTTCAAACCAAGAATCTAAATCAACCTCCTTTGAGTCAATATCACGATAACCAACTAATACATCATTCTCTAACCAATTTTTGCAGAAAATGCAAATCGCTTCTAACTTACTTCCTGGATAATTATTAAGCCAATCTCTTAATTTATCGTCAGAACTACTAGAGAATCTAGCAGCGGCTCCATCAATATCTGCTAAAAGCAAATCTAAACATCCAATAAGAGGCATTGAATCAAGACCTGATACACAAAGTTTCTTTAAGATTCGCCTTGCTTCAAACAATTTTTCTGGCTTCCTTCCTGAGAACCCAGCTGCCGTTAAAGAAAGAAAAGCTAAAAATCCTGCTTCTATTGATCCCCTTTTATGTAATTCAAGAAACAAATTTACCTGTTCCTGAACTGTTAAATAAGGCTTTATTTGTTGAAAAAAAGCTTCAAATTCTTTCTGATTTAGATAATCTCCATATTCAGATTTATTAATCCCTTCCAAACCTCCCCTTTTAATAATTAAATTTTCCAACATACCTAAGCCTTTTTTATGAGACTCCATATCACTTAAATCTCTACTTAGCAGATCAAGAATCCTAAAAGGAAGCAGGGAAACCAAGTCTTCTTCAAGATCTTTTCTTATTTCACTAAGCTTTCCCATTCTTTGAAGAAGTTTTATACCCTCTTGTAAAAAATCTGCAGCGTTTGAGTAGGATCTAATCTGTTGTTCTTGAATTGCAGAATCTCTCGCTGTTAAAGCTGCTAATAAAGTTAGATCTGATTCTCTACTACTTCCCAAAGCTGGGGTTTGTGGAGGCTGCAAAGCTTTTTTTGCGATTTTAAAAGCTTCTTTTGGGGAACCTGATTCCCAAAGAAGTATTAAACCTGCTACTTCTCTATTTGAGGAAAATTCTAATCCAGATGCTCCGTTTAACAACAAATTTTCGTATTCTCTCCTACTCTCTGGATCTGAAAGCAAGTCAGCAGTAAAACGAAGTAACTCTGACCTTTGAGTTAAAACTTCATAAGTAAATCCTTCATCTGGAGTTTTATCCAACCGCAATTGAAACGCTCTTAATATCTCCTCAGATGTTGCAGAGGGGTTTACACCAATTAAACGAAAATGGTCTAAAGGAAGTTCCAAACAAATATCCTATTAAAAATTCTTAGACAAATTTTATCAAGTTAATTTTTTTTTTCACAGGGTCTTACAGAGTTATTAAAAAAAATCATGAAAATCGACCATCACAGCTTAGAATGTTAACAAATCAAAACTTCATTAAGGTATTTTCTTGGAAACACACGTAGAGAGAATCTCAAATCTTCAAGAGATAAAAAAAGCCGAGTTAGATCGAGAAACCGGATTATTTCTTTATGAAGATATGACACTTGGTCGTAGATTCGAAGATAAGTGTGCAGAAATGTACTACAGAGGAAAAATGTTTGGTTTTGTTCATTTATATAACGGGCAAGAGGCTATTAGCACTGGTGTAATTGGCGCAATGAAAAAGAAGCATGATTGGTTTTGTAGTACCTACCGCGATCATGTCCATGCATTGAGTGCAGGGGTTCCGTCCTTTGAGGTAATGAGTGAGCTTTTTGGTAAAGCTACAGGTTGCAGTAAAGGAAGAGGGGGTTCTATGCATTTATTTTCAAAAGAGCATCACTTATTAGGAGGATATGCATTTATTGGAGAAGGAATTCCAGTTGCTTTGGGAGCAGCCTTTTCAAGTAAATATAAAAAGGAAGTTGCTGGCAAAGATAGTAGTGATTCAGTAACTGCTGCATTCTTTGGAGATGGGACGTGCAATAATGGACAGTTTTTTGAATGTTTAAATATGGCTCAATTATGGAAATTACCCATAATTTTTGTTGTTGAGAATAATAAATGGGCTATTGGGATGGCCCACGATAGGGCAACCAGTAATCCTGAAATCTGGAGAAAAGCATCAGCTTTTGGGATGCATGGCGAGGAAGTTGATGGAATGGATGTATTAGCAGTGAGGGGGGCAGCACAAAGAGCAATTGAGCGCGCAAGGTCAGGAGAAGGGCCTACCCTTTTAGAGTGTTTAACTTATAGATACAGGGGACATTCTCTTGCAGATCCAGATGAATTAAGATCCGAAAAAGAGAAGGATTTTTGGGGGCAAAGAGATCCAATTAAGAAATTATCAAATGAAATTATTAATGCTAAATTAGCAACACAAGAAGAATTAAAAAGTATTGAAAAGAAAATAGATACAGAGATATCAGAGGCAGTTAAAAATGCTTTAGACGCTCCTGAACCCCCTTCTCATGAATTAACTAAATACATTTGGGCAGAAGATTAATTTAAATGCCACTGGGTAATTTTCTAGTCAAATTCCTTAATTTTCTCAACGCCTTCAATTCAACTTGTCTAACTCTCTCCCTAGAGACTTCTAGTAATCTTCCTATTTCAGCAAGTGTATGTCTCTCATTTCCATCAAGACCAAACCTTAACTTAAGTACATGTTGTTCTTGTTCACTTAAATGACTTAACCACTTCCCAAGTTGCTCTTGATGCATTTGCTGCTCAATTTGATCTAATGGTTCTTCATTACTACTGTCTGCAATTAAATCACCTAAAAAACTTCTACCATCATCACCATTTACTGGAGCATCTAAACTACTTGTTGACAAAGCTTGTCTTAAAATAGAATCCAATTCTTCAACATCAATTTCCATTGCTTCTGCAATTTCAACTCTGTTTGGCATTGCACCAAGTTTATGTGCTAAATCCCTACTAACTTTTCTTATAGATGCTAATCTTTCACTTAAATGAACTGGTAAACGTATTGTTCTTGATTGACAGGCAATTGCTCTTGTCATGCTTTGTCGAATCCACCAAAAAGCATAAGTAGAAAACTTATAACCTCTTGTAGGATCAAATTTTTCAACAGCCCTTTCTAAACCAAGAGAACCTTCTTGAACTAAATCAAGAAGTTCAAGACCTTTGCCTTGATATTTTTTTGCCACACTAACAACTAATCTTAAATTAGCTTTCATCATTCTCTCTTTTGCCCTTCTGCCAATTTTAATTGTTCTTTTTTGCTGCGTTGTGTAATCCTTGGTGTTCTCATTTAATTGGCCATCTTCTGTAAGAATCATCATTTTCTGAACTTGATTACCCAATTCAATTTCTTCAGCAGGTGTTAATAAAGGGACTCTACCGATGTTTTGCAAGTACCAACTAATTGGATCATTGCCTCTTCTTTTTGGAGGTTGGGTTTGAGCTGGTATTGATGAAACCATTTTTTGACCTATACGAGGTAATAAAACTTTCCTATACTTTTAAGGAAATACCCGAATATTTAATGCGCGCTTCAGATTTCAAGTAAATTTTGTATATTTTTGTGTTTAAAACTTGAAATTACTCTATTAAATTGTTTCTTTCAAGATATTTCTCTCATTTTCCTATTTCTCATTAATTTTGATAATTCATCACTTATAAGAGAAGCATTTGACCCTCCTCTACACTTTGATGCAGCAAATGAATGTAATAGTACATACTTAGCAAAAAAATCAGTTGTTATATTTCTACAAAAGGTTAAATCAATCGCGGAACTGCCACCTACAAATCCTGACAAAAGATCACCTAATCCAGCTCTAGCTGTATGAGAATCAGTTCCAAAAAGTTGCCATGCATTTTGATTATCAACAACTATGCTATTAGCCCCCTTTAACAAAATACTAATATCAAATTCTTTTGCTGCATTAATGGCTAGTTCAACATTATTTTTACCATTAATTTTTGGGAATAACCTTGAAAACTCTTTGCTATGAGGCGTGATCCATGTTTTAAATTTCCTCTCTAAAAAAAAATTTGATCCTAATTCAGATCCCGAAACTCTATTAAGCGCATCTGCATCCAATATCAATAATCCTTCAAAACCTATAAGAACATCTTTTGATTTATGCCAATCATCATTATCAATTCCTATCCCCGGGCCTACTGCTAAAGAATCATATGCGCTCAGATCAATATTCTTCAAAGCACTAAATAGAGATGCATCGCCATTATGATTACATTGCATAGTTCCTTTTAAAACAATTTCTGGAGCAACTTGCCATATAGATTCACCAACTATCCCAGGAAGGACTGCAGAGATAAAGCCTGCTCCACTTGATATGGCTCCTTTTAATGCTAAGTATGCAGCACCAGGATATTTTTCACTGCCGGCTATTATTAATGTTCTACCTCTTTGATATTTGTTGGAATTTTTTGGTAAAGAAGGTAAATCAATATTTTTTATATCTTTGTAAGTAACCTTAAAAATCTTTTTATCAATTTTGGACAGATTACTAATAGGCATACCAATATCTATATGGTGCAATTCTCCAATAAAAGGTAAAGCAGAATCTTGGGTCAGCCCAATCTTATAAAGACCAATTGCCAAGGTATAGTTTGCCTTTACTGCGTCTTCTAAAAAAGGCTCTCCTTTATCAGGACATAATCCTGTTGGGATATCAATACTTATTACCTTTCCAGATTTTTTATGAAATTTTTGATTAAAGAGTTTAATTAATTTATCATCAACTTTTCTTGTTTGATTATTACCAAAAATTGCATCAATCCAAAGATCTTTCCCATTTGCATCAGGAGGCTCTACTAATTTTGTGACACCAATAGATGTAAGATAATTAAGGTGATCATTTGTTAGTGTTTTTTTTATCTGGAATGGACACCATACCTGAACATAAAAACCTTTCAAAAAAAGCTCTCTAGCTATTACTGCACCATCCCCGCCATTATGCCCAGGACCTATAAAAACAGTTATTCCATTCTTGAGAAGAGGTTTCTTTTTTAAAAGCCATCTACTAATTTGGATACCAGCTTTTTCCATTAATGCTTCTTGTGGCATTCCATCAGAAAACATTTCTTTCTCTACTATCAACATTTGCTTTGAATCAACAATTAAATGTTTAGAATCAATTGTTGGCCATACAATTTCGTTCATAATTAGTACAAAGCAATTGAAGAACTGTTCAAAAATTTAAACTTCCATGTTAAAGACACAAAAGGATAAAAAATTAGAGAACTTTTTTTCTTCTAATAATAAAACTAAAAAGAAGAAAAATATTATTGTAGGGCTTTCTGGTGGCGTAGATAGTTCCCTTTCAGCTGCTCTTCTCGTAGAAAGAGGCTGGAATGTTGAGGGACTAACTCTTTGGCTAATGAAAGGACAAGGCTCCTGTTGTTCTGAAGGATTAGTAGATGCTGCTGGCCTTTGTGAAGATTTGGGAATTAATCATAAAATAATAGACTCGAGAGAAATTTTCGAAAGAGAGGTAATTAAAAAAACTACTGAAAGCTATGAGAAAGGATTTACTCCACTGCCATGTTCGATGTGCAACAAGAATGTGAAGTTTGAAGAGATGCTTAATTACGCAATAAACAAAAAAGACTTTACTCATATTGCGACTGGACATTACGCAAGGATAAAAAAATCATCTTATGCTGAAACATTTGATTGCAAGAACTTTGTATTTAAGGACTTCCTTCTTCTCAGAGGCGCTGACGAAAACAAAGACCAAAGTTATTTTCTTTATTCTCTTTCACAAGAAGTACTAAGCAGATTAGAATTTCCTCTTGGAGAAATGAAAAAAGAAGAGACAAGAAAGGAAGCCCTGAGATTAGGCCTTAGAACTGCTCAAAAACCAGAAAGTCAAGATTTATGTTTGGTTGAGCATTATGGATCAATGCAGAGATTTATCAACAAACATATTGAACCCAAAGAAGGAGAAATTGTTCATGTAAATGGGAAAGTCCTTGGAACGCACAATGGAATTCAGCATTTTACAGTAGGTCAAAGAAAAGGTTTGGGCATTGCTTGGCCTGAGCCATTGTATGTAAAAAGTTTAGACAGGATAAAAAACATAGTTTATGTAGCAGATAAAAGTGATTTATTTAATAAAGAAGCAATAATTAGTAAGGTTAACTGGGTTTCAATCGAAGAACCTAAGCAAGAGATAGAAGTAGAAGCACAAATCAGGTATAGAAGTCATCCAGTAAAAGGAACATTAATACCTTTGAAAAATTTAGATAATCTAACTACAACATTTAAATTAATTTTTGAAGAAAGTCAAAGTTCGGTAACTCCTGGACAAGCTGCAGTTTTTTATAAAGGAGAAATTTTATTAGGTGGTGGATTAATTAGTTAATTTTCCAAAAGAAATTTAATCCCATAAATAATATAAACAAAAACAAAATAGGTTTATCTCCAAATTTTGTATAGAAAGTCTTTTCGGATGAAAAATTAGGGAACACTATTTCATTTTGCTCAACATCATAATCTAAAAGTTTAATTATTTTTCCATCATCTTGAACTAAGCCCGAAGGGCCGGTATTTGATACTAGTAAATTATTTTTCTTATTTTCAATACTTCTTAATCTAGCCAAAGATAGGAATTGATTATAAAGCTTAGCTGGATATGGATCTAAATTTGCTGCAGTTATTATTAATTTTGCACCGCTATTAATAGCCTTTCTTATTTCTAGTCCATCACTAATTTCGTAACATATAGCTACTGCTAGTGGGGGGGTAAATTTAGGATTTAAAAATCTTGAATCAGAGCCTGGTTGAATTCCTCCTACTGCAGATAATCCTCTTGAAAAACTATCTAGAAATCTAGGTATTTTTTCACCTATTGGAACAAGTCTATTTTTATCTATAAATGAGGAAAAAGATTTATCTCCAATTTGAAATCCGAGTAAAGAACTTCTTAACTCATTATTTGAATTTCTGAAACCACCTGACAAGATATTAACCTTAATGCCTTTAGAAAAATAAAAATTATTAGATAGAGTTCCTTCAGGAGCAACAAGAAGTTTCGCTTTGTTTGATAAAGCATATTTTTGAGCGATAGATAGCTTTTCTTCAATAAATTCATTATTTGTTTTTAATTTTTCTCTTGTTGGTATATTAGTTTGCCAAATAGCTACTGGATATTCATAATTTATTTTTATTGGAGTTGTTAAACCTCCAAATAAATGTAAGAAAATAAAAACCAAAAGTCCTAAAAGAAATATTTTTTTAAAGTAAAGTTTTCTTTCCCATCTACCTTGAATATAAAAAATCCAAAATCCAATCAATATTTGTAATACGCATAAACCACTTGCACCAATCCATCTTGCTAAACCAGCAAGATAAATATCACCTGGGATAAGACTCTCTCCTAAACCTATCCAAAAAAAAGGTGTTTGAGAAAGTATGAATTCACCAATACCCCAAGTCAAAGATAAAAAAAATACTTTTACTGTTAAAGATAATATTTTCATTTTGAAAACATCCTCTTTCCAGAGAATAATTTCAACTAACAATCCCCATAAATAAACTAATATCCCACCCAAAAAAGCGCAAAATAATAATATTAAAATGGCAATAATTAAACTTGCAATCCATGAAAAACCGAGCCATGTCAATGGATGAAGATCATAAAGCCAAGAATGACTTATCAAAATAAAGAAAAAACCCCAACAAAAATTTGCTATTCTCCCTTCACTTCCCTTCCATAAAATAAATAATGATATCGGCATAAAAATCAGCCAAAAATGAGTTGAAACTGAAATTCCTCCTAAAATTCCTCCTAAACAAGGGTAAAAATATTGTCTTAGACTTTTAATTTGAGTTGGGATTAACAATCTAAAATTACGAAATTAAATTTATAATCACCCATTTATTGTACCTTCATTCTGTAAACTAAGTTATAGTAACTTTCAAAATTTAAGTGAAAGAAGTCTTTATTAGTTTCGCAGTTTTTGTTTTTTGTGTTTCATTAACTCTTTTCAGTCAATTTAATTCACCTCAAATTGTTAATGCTGCTGAATCAGAAACTCAGTCAGTTCAAAGAACACCTGTTGCAAAACCATCAAATGTCTCAAATAATAATTTATTTGAACTAGACCCATCAGATCCAAATCCTATACTTTTCGCTATGGCAGAAGAAACACCATCAGACAACAATTCAAGGACTACAGAAAGTGGTCTAATTATTGCAGATATCATAAACGGGGAAGGAGATGAGGCTAGTGCTGGGCAAACAGTTACTGTAAATTACACAGGAACACTAGAAGACGGGACACAATTTGATACCAGTATCGGAAGAGCTCCATTCAGCTTTCCCTTGGGTGCTGGACGAGTAATAAAAGGTTGGGACGAAGGTGTCGCAGGCATGAAAGTTGGAGGCAAAAGAAAATTAACAATACCTCCGGAACTTGGATACGGATCAAGAGGAGCTGGAAATGTAATACCTGCTAATGCGACTTTAATATTTGAAGTTGAATTATTAAAAGTCAATTAAATTAAGTAAGAAAAATATCTAAGACTTTTCAATTTAGTTAATCTCCAAGTAATATATATATAACACTAAATATTTGAAATGTTAAGTAAATTCATCAACTCTTTTCTAGATAAAAAATCGCCGATTTCAGTCCATGCTCACTGCGATGGACCTTGTGGTGTTTACGACCCAGCATCTACGAGAGTTGCAGCTGAAGCAGTTTTATCAATGACAAAAAAACTTATTGCATTAGAAGCTCCTTCTAGCACTGATTCAGCAGAGTGGGCTGCATACAGTAATACATTTTCTAGATATGTTGCAGTTAAAGAAGAGCAAGCAAAAGAAACAAAGAAAGAGATTCTAATTTTGTGGACAGATTACTTTAAACCAGTTCACTTAGAAACTTATCCAGACTTACATGAAACCATTTGGAAAGCCGCCAAATTATGCAGTGCATGCAAAGTTAATATTGACTTAGCCCAAGCAGAAGAACTCATGAGTTATGTAGAAAAAATTCATAATATTTTCTGGGCTTCAAAAGGAAGATCAGACTCTTTTGTAAAAGCTAGTTAATCAGAGTTATTTTCAAAAGTTTTTTTGATTTTATTTTATTTTTTTTAGGTTTAAGAAAGACCGCGATTATTTGTGGCGAATCGATGTTTCCTTACCTAAAAGAAGGTGATATTGTATTTTTTAAAAAATATAAAAAGAATAAATCAATACTTAAAAATCGACAAATAGTTATTTTTAATCATCCAATTAAAAATAAAAATCTAATAAAAAGGATAAATTCAGTAAATCATAATAACATTGAGGTTATTGGCGACAATATTGAATTTAGCGAAGATAGTAATAAATTTGGATTAATCAATAACGAAAAAATAATTGGGATTGTCACCTCTAAATTAATTATTCCTAAATTAAAAAATTTTTTAATTCAAAAAAACAGAAGCACTTCTTTGAATCCAGAATAATCCCAAAGAAAAGGAAAGCCCTCCTGCTACAGCTATTAATCTTTTAATAAGTTTTTGACTTGCTTTAAAGGTAGTAAAAGATATTAAACAAGCAAAAAGATTCATACTTATGAGTGAACCAATCAAATATGAAATCAAATATAAGCAAGCGCTTGTTAAAGGTAGTGCTAAAGCAGGAAGAACTGCAAGAAAATGTGAACCTCCAGCTATACCGTGTAGCAAGCCTAAACCAGTCAAAGCATGTGAGTGCTTATTATTATTTTTTTGTTCCTTAACATGAAAGTGAAAGTGACGATGGGCAATTCCATTCCCATGCTTATGGGAATGCGAGTGGATACTTAATTGAAAAGAATTTTTTATAGCAAATACTCCAACAATTAGAAGTGAAATTCCAACTAGGAATTCTGCAATACTAGAAAATTTGTTTAATGGCGTAATATCCTTAATAAAAATCGCTAGAAAAGCTAACAAGAGGACTCCTGAGGAATGTCCCAAGCCCCATGAGAAACTATTTTTAAGAGCTTTTTGAGGATTATTAATCGCTGCTGGTGCCATTGCAATTAGATGATCAGCGCCACTAACTACATGCACAAATCCTGCAACTATACCTGTTAAAATTACAGCCTGCATATATATTCAGTACAACTCTGTTTATTAATTTTTATAGCACGATTTGAAGTCAATATTAAATTGAGTTAAATAATTTCTTGAAAGATTGTTCAATATCAGTTTCTCTCATAAAAGTTTCACCAATTAATACTCCCATGATTCCAATAGATCTAAGAGATTCTAAATCTTCGGCACAATTAATTCCAGATTCACTTATGGGAATAATATTTTGTTTTAAAAATATATCTGCATACGTATGCATCAATTCTTTTGATGTTTTTAAATCCGTTTTAAAAGTCTTTAAGTCCCTATTATTTATTCCAATCAAATTAAAAGATTTTAACTTTAGAATCCTTTCTAATTCATTAGAGTTATGGACTTCAACAAGAACACTCATTTTTAAATTATCAGCAATTTTCTTTAGATAAATTAAATCATCATCACTTAAAATCGCAGCGATTAATAATATTGCATCAGCACCAGATACCCTTGCTTTATAAATCTGATAAGCAGAAATAATAAAATCTTTGCAGAGTAGAGGGAGATTAGTTGATTTCCTTACAGTTTCGAGTATTTCATAACTACCTTGAAAAAACCTTTTATCGGTAAGTACTGAGATACATGATGCACCTAATCCTTCATAACAAATTGCTATGTTTTCAGGGTTAAAATCTTTTCTAATAACTCCTTTACTCGGACTAGCTTTTTTTATTTCAGCAATAACTCCTGGTTTTATTTTTGACTCCAAGATATTTTTGTAAAAATCTTTGGGAGCAGGAAGTTTTTCAATTTTTTTGATGAGATCTTCTAAAGAGACTATTTTTTTAAAATTCTTAATTTCAATATCCTTGTGCCATACAATTTCTTCCAGAATATTTTTTGCTTGTGCTTCTCTATGAGGTACAGCATATTCTAAATTTTCTACCCTTACTGTTGGATTTGGTGGCCTGCGTCTTATCTCCATTTATTTTAGATATTATTTTATTTGAGAAGCCGCCTGTTTATATGCGACCTCAACTACTTCACTAAGAGTAGGATGAGTATGAACTTCTTTAGATAATTCAATTACATCTTGGTTCCTTGAAATAGCGTTCGAAATTTCTTGAATTAAATCAGCTGCATGTAACCCAAAAATATGAGCCCCTAATACTTTCCCATTATCTTTGTTGAAAATCAACTTTAGCAATCCATCACTCTCTAATTCAGCCAATGCTTTTGAATTAGCCTTAAAGAAACTTTTGACAACTCCCAAAGTAAAATTTTCTTTTGTAGATATCTCTTTAGCTTCAACTTCAGAGAGACCAACTGAACTTATCTCTGGGTGAGTAAAGGTTGCTGCGGGGATACTTTTATAGTTAATTTCGACATTACCACCGCAAATATTATCAACAGCAATAGTTCCCTGCGCTGCAGCTGTATGAGCAAGCATTAGTTTGCCCGTTACATCTCCAACAGCCCAAATGTTAGGTATTATTTCATCACCATTCTTAACTCTCATTTGATCATCTACAGGAATGAAACCTTTTACTGTTTCAATACCAACCGACTCAAGATTTAAGTTATTACTATTAGGACTTCTGCCAGTTGCGACTAGTACAGCGTCAACTTCTAAAGTTTCTACAACTTCCTTAGATTTTGCATCAGTCAGTTCTATTTTTACAGGGCATCCAGGTGTTATTTTTGTCGCAAAGACATTTGATTTTGTGTCTATATCTCTTGCTTGAATAAGGTTCTTCTTAGCAATTTTAGTGATGTCCGGATCAAATGTTGGCATAATATTTTCCAAAGCCTCAATCATGGTAACTTCACAACCAAGCGCGGTATAAACATCAGCAAATTCTAGACCTATATATCCGCTTCCAATAATTGCTATCCATCTTGGAAGCCATTCAAGTTTAACCGCATCATCGCTAGTAAATACGGTCCTATTATCCAATGTTATTCCTCGGGGCACAAAAGGAGAAGAGCCCGTTGCTATAACAATATTCTTACATGTGAAAATTTTATCAATTCCGTTTTTATCTCTTACACCTACTTTTTGATTTCCTTCAATTCTTCCAATGCCCAAAATAATTTCAACTCCACTCCTTTTAAGAGTTTTTGTTAAATTTTCCCTAACATTTAAAACTAAATTATTTGCATGATCTGCAATTTTTGATCTCTCGAACCTTACTGGTGAAGCATGTATACCAAATTTAGCTAAATGTTCATAATTAGCTATTTCTCTAACTTTTCCACTTGCAGCCAAAAGAGCTTTAGATGGAACACAACCCTTGTTAACACAAGTGCCTCCCATATCAGAAGATTCAACTATTGCGACTTTCAGTCCCTTACCAGCAGCATGTTTAGCGGCATCAAAACCTCCATATCCTGCTCCTATTACGATTAAATCAAAATCAAAACTTGAATCAGTCACTTTTATTTATTTATTTAGAGGTGTATGCGACTCTTTTTCGTTCTAGTAATAACGGAACTGCAACACAAGCCACATTCAATGATTCTACAATCTCACTATGCGGAATTGTAATTGTTTCATTAAAAGCTTCTTGAATTTTTTTATGAATACCTTGACCTTCATTACCCAAAATTAATGCTGTACGTCTAGACCAATCAACTTCCCAGTAAGGTTTTGAAGGTTTTTTTGAACTCTCATTATGGCTACTAGTAGAAAAAATATTAAATCCTACATTTGATAATTCAGACAAAGACTTAAGTAAAGAATTTAATATTTCTTCTTCAATGCCATCAAATCTTAAAAATGGCAGATGAAAAACTGCACCTGAGGAAGCTCTTAATACCTTTTGGCCTAATGGGTGCGCACCTCCAGCTAAAAAAATTCCATTAACACCCGCGGCTAAAGCGGTTCTAAATAGATTACCCATATTCCCAGGATCTTGAATTCTGTCGAGAACAAGAACAAAATCATCTTTTCTATTAAATTGATAATTATGTATTGTTGAAATCTCTACTAAAGCTGCTATCCCATCTGGATTAATTGTTGATGTTGCAGAAGCTAAAACCTCCTGTGAGACAATATTTATCAATGATTTATCAAATATTTTGCGAAGTTTTTGATTCTTTCTAAGCCATTTCTCAGTAACTAATATTTTTGAGGGAGTATTTCCAGACTTCAACAATTCTTCAAAAAGATGAGTGCCCTCTATGCAAAAAAAATCTTTTTCTTTGCGAGAAGATCCGCTTTTAAATGATCTAAATCTTTTAACTAGATTATTGTTTTTACTAGTTATTTTTAAAAAAGTATTTTCTATGAGAAATTTGAAGATTTTGTTATCACTATCATTTTAATTCCATAAAAGTATTGATCAATATCTTAATTTTTAAATTTCAAAAAATCCTAAAATACATTATTACTTTTAATTAATATTCAAGACGTTACATGGGGTGGACTTCCTAATATTATTTTGTCATGATTAACTTAATAAATTAAGTCTTAATGATTTGCGTAAGCAAAAAGAAGTCATATCTTAAATCGCAAAATTTAAAGATTTTTGGCCAAGGTAAATTAAAAGGAAGAGTTGAAATAAGTGGGGCTAAAAATTCGGCCTTGGTTTTGTTGGCGGCATCATTACTAACAAATGAGAGAATTACTCTACAAAATGTTCCTCGTCTTACTGATATTGAAAAAATGGGGAATATCCTTAAAAATTTAGGAGTCAACCTTGTATATTTAGATAATAAATTAGAGATAGATTCAAAAAATATTTCCATTAAAGAACTCCCATATGAACTAGTTAATGGATTAAGAGCTAGTTTCTTTTGTATTGGACCGCTATTAAGTAAATTTGGAGAAGCTAAAGTGCCCTTACCTGGAGGATGTAATATTGGTTCAAGACCAATAGATGAACACATTAATGGGCTTAAAGCATTAGGAGCCGAAATTATTATTGAAGAAGGCGTTGTTAAAGCAAAAATAAAAAGAAAGAAAAACAAACTGAACGGTACTCACATTAAATTAAAGTGCCCAAGTGTAGGGGCAACTGAAACTTTAATAATGGCTGCATCATTAGCGGAGGGAAGAACTACTATTGAGAATGCTGCAAGAGAACCTGAAGTACAGGATTTATGCCAAATGCTCAACAAAATGGGGGCAAAAATATATGACTCCGGTAAAGAAACAATAATTATTGATGGTGTCAATAAACTTGGTGGTTGTAATCATAAAGTAATTCCAGATCGAATTGAAGCTGGAACTTTTCTAATTGCTGCTGCTGCGACCTCCTCTTCGATAACAATTTCCCCTGTTATTCCCGCTCATCTTGAAGCTGTTACTAATAAGCTTCAAGAGAGTGGAAGTAAAATTACAGTAAAAGGTAATTTAATTACAATCAATCCTAGAGAACTTAAGGCTGTAGATATAAGCACTGCTCCTTTTCCAGGTTTTCCAACTGATTTACAAGCACCATTTACAGCTCTTATGACTATCGCCGATGGTGAATCAAAAATAACAGAGACAATTTTTGAAAATAGAATGAATCACGTTCATTTACTTAAAAAAATGGGTGCCAGCATAAAATTAAACAAAAACGTAGCTTATATCAAAGGTGTTAAAACAATTAAAGGGAAGGATCTAGTTGCTTCAGATTTAAGATCATCGGCTGCATTAATAATTGCTGGAATCATAGCTAAAGGCAGTAGTAAGATTTATGGTTTAGAGCATTTGGATAGGGGTTATGAAAATTTTGAATCAAAGTTGAAAATATTAGGAATAAAAATAGCAAGAGAATTTAAAGAAAGAACTATAAATAAAAAAGAATATAAAATTGATTCAGAACCTGAAGACATTTCAAAATGTAGAGCTGCCTAAATATAGTTTACTAATCTGAAAGTTCATTCAAACATAGGCAATATTGATCAAAGATATACAACCTAAAAATAAGAGGAATAATATTAAAAAACGATTAGACCAGACTGTATTTAAACCATTGAATTTGAAGTCATTCATGCCCAGGTTCCACTGTTAGATCCAAATGCAGTCAATATTGTTACCGCAACGAAAAGATAGGGAACAAATTTTAATGACAATTTTTTTGCTTGATATCTAGACATTTTATTTTTTTCCAAATATAACATATTATTACTAGTTGTGAAGTAATATTAACTTATTAAAACTTTAGAATGACTATTAGCTACATAAATGTTACAGATATGCGTTAATTCCGCAATTTTCTTTATATTTTGTTGGAAGCTCATCAAAAAGATTTTACTTTTCAAATTTATGGAGTTTATTTGAAAACAATAGTAATTAGAAATGCTCAATTTAAGTCTCAAACTGCGTAGTCAACAAATTGATTTTTGTTATAATAATAAAGTTCTTTATTTTTCAAAAGCCTTGGGAGCGTGGTGGAATTGGTAGACGCACCGCACTCAAAATGCGGCACCTTCGGGTATGTCGGTTCAAGTCCGACCGCTCCCACTTTGATGAATACATATAGTCGATTCGATATATCTTTCAAAAAAGGAAAAGGTTGTTGGCTATGGGACAAAACAGGTAAAAAGTATCTTGATGCAGTAGCAGGCATAGCAACTTGCAGTCTTGGGCATAGCGATAGGGTTTTAGGAAGAAGATTATCAAGTCAGCTAAAAAAGATTCAGCACATTTCCAATCTTTACAACATTGAAGAACAAGAACAATTAAGCAGAACTTTAACGAATATGAGTTGTGCCAAAAGCGTCTTCTTCTGCAACAGTGGTGCGGAAGCAAATGAATCAGCAATTAAATTAATTAAAAAATATGGTAATACAACAAATAAAAGTAAAGAATCAATTATTCTCGCTGCAGAATCTAGCTTTCATGGAAGGACGCTGGCAGCCTTGAGTGCTACTGGACAGCCCAAATATCAAAAAGGCTTCGAACCAATGATTCAAGGGTTCAAATTTTTTAAATTTAACAATTTTGATTCGGTAAAAAAAATTTTTGAGGAGTGTGAAAATAATGATCAAAAAATTTCCGGCGTTTTAGTTGAACCAATACAAGGAGAGGGTGGCGTAATTCCTGGAAGTAAAATATTTTTTAGAAGCCTAAGAGATATATGTGATAAATATAATTCTCTTCTCATTCTTGATGAGGTCCAAAGTGGAGTAGGTCGAACAGGGAAAATGTGGGGTTATGAGAATTTAGGAATTGAACCTGATGGATTCACCCTTGCTAAAGGATTAGGAGGAGGTCATGCAATTGGAGCATTATTAGTAAAAGAAAAAGCCAACATTTTTTCTCCAGGTGATCATGCAAGCACTTTTGGGGGGAACCCTTTCGCCTGCAAAGCTGCCCTAACTGTATTAGAAGAAATCAATAGAAGAAATCTTGTCAATAATGTTTATCTAAGAGGGGAACAATTATTTGCTGGATTTGAAGAATTGTCAAAAAAATTTCCTAATATTATTACCGGAAAAAGAGGTTTAGGTTTAATACAAGGTCTTGTGATCAATGATGAATATGCTGATGCAAAAGAAATTACATTAAAAGCTTTTGATAAAGGATTACTGGTAGTTCCTGCAGGAGGAAACGTTGTAAGGATTGTCCCACCATTAGTTATATCGCGAAGAGAAATAAATATTCTTTTGAATAAGCTAAATTCAATTTTTGAAGAGTTATAGCAATTTAAATTTTGAAAAATGCAAATTTAAAATTTTTTGAATTATCACCCAAATATGAAAGGGATAATATCAAGTTAGGTTTATCAAGAATTAAAAAAGCACTTCAAGAACTTGGTAATCCTTGCGAGAATATCCCTGCGATACAAATTATTGGAACCAATGGGAAAGGATCAATCGCGGCATATTTAGAAAATATACTTTTTGAAGCTAAAATAAATTTTGGCGTAACGACATCTCCCCACCTTTTGGACGTATGCGAGAGGATTAGAGTTAATAAAAAAAATATTAACAAGACTGATTTTGAAAAAATCTATAGATTAATAGAAGAGAAATTTTCAACATTTGAATTAACTCCTTTTGAAAAAATCATATGCTGCGCACTAAATTTCTTTGATAATAAAAAAGTTGAACTGCTCATTCTTGAAGCTGGCTTAGGGGGACGATTAGACGCGACAACAGCCCATAAATTTAGACCAATAATTGCTATCGGTAATATTGGCTTAGACCATAAAGAATTTCTTGGAGATACTATTGAAAAAATTGCCGAAGAAAAATTAGCAGTTATTGAAAAAAACTCAATTGTCATCTCATGCAAACAAAATAGTCAAGTTGAAAATTTAATAACCCAAAAAGTTGAAGAGGTTGGGGCAGAAATTATCTGGAAAGATTCAATTTCAAACAGCTATGAGCTTGGATTAAAAGGAATTTTTCAAAAACAAAATGCTTCAGTAGCTTTAGGAGCAATTGAAGCGTTGAATAATTTGGGATTTAATATAAAAGGAACACACATATCTGAAGGTCTTAAAAAGACATCTTGGCAAGGAAGGCTAGAAATAATAAATTTTTTGAACAAAGAAATTCTTGTAGATTGTGCGCATAATTATCCTGCTGCAAAAGCACTTTCTCATGAGCGAAGCAATTGGGAGAATGAAGATAAAGGAATTTATTGGATTTTAGGTGTCCAAAGACAAAAAGATTTTTACGCAATATTAAAAACGCTTCTAAAGAAAAATGATCACTTATTACTTGTGCCAGTGCCAAACCAACCTAGTTGGCAATTAAAAGATCTTTCTCAGATTAAAGAAATTGACCTTCAAAAAACAATTGAATTTAAAACATTTGAACTTGCCATTGATTATTTATTTTCCCTAGAAAAATGGCCATCTAATCATCCAGTCCTAACGGGTTCTATTTTTTTAGTTGCTGAATTTATTAAATTTGCAAATAAACAGAAATGTTAAATATTAAATTGTTCCTTTACTTCCCAACCTTCCAATTTTCCAGGATTTAATAGCCCTTTAGGATCAAATTTTAATTTCGCTTTTACTTGATCTGCGTCAACCACTCCTAGGCCTCCGCCTTCGACAGTTAAAACATGAGGATTAAAAATAAACGCTCCAAGTTTCTTACAATCTTGCATTATTTCATTTAATTCATCTATCCCATTCCACCTTAATACAGGTAAAGCCGCTAATCGCGGTGATCCTTGTTGAGAAACTGCCTCTAAATGCCAAAGAACTTTTCTACCCCATTTTTTTCTCAGAAAATTAATCAATTCTAGTTCATTATTAAGTGGCAAAAGCATCTGCAAATAAGTCCAATTTTTATCCTTAGACCTCATATGAAGAGTTGTATGATTCCATACGACTTCAGAAATTCCATTAACGAGTTTTTCTTCTTCCCCAAGGAGGGTAAATTTAACTTTGAACTTTTTGCAAATCAACTCGATCGTTTTTGTTCCTCCAAAAGTAGATTGAATTAATATCTTGTGACTTCTAGCATTACTTTTAAGCCATTTTGGCATTTGATCTACAATTTCATTTTCAAGAATTGCTCCTAGTTTCAGATCAATTGCTGCGCTGGTAAGAATTTTTAATATTTCTATTGTTTTTTCAAATTCAATACAATCGATAACTATTGAATACCACTTACGTTTGATATCAGTAGCAAGTAGTAAAGAAGTAATTATTCCATTAGTCCCATAAGCATGATTTAGAGGTTCGGATTCTTCAGCATCAAATTTTAATAATTCAGATTTTTCATTCATCGTTACTGCCTCTAAACCAATAAGATTTCCTGGATCTCTTAAAAATCCCCACCTAATTGAACCAATACCTCCTGATCCACCTGCAATAAAACCTCCAATTGTTGCAGTTTTCCAAGTACTAGGAAGCAACCTCAATTCCCTCCCATATTTCTCTAATTGTTTATTCAAATCTCCCATCACACAGCCAGACTGTACTTTTACAAAACCTGTATCTGGATCAAATTCTTCTAACTTATTAAAGTGATTCATCTGCATTACCACTCCTTTGAATAATGGGACAGCTTGTCCATAATTACCTGTACCTGAACCCCTTAAAGTAAGTGGGATAGAAAATTCCCAACAAATTTCTGCTACTTCCCTTACTGCTCTGTGATCACTAGGTCTTACCACCAAATCAGCAATGCATTCGTCTAATTTTTCAGTAAGGATTGGAGAGTAGTTATAAAAATCTTTTGATAGCCTTTTTATGTCAGATTGGCTCTCAATTATTTCTAAGTTTTTAACTTCCCTAAATTTGTCTATAAATTTAAGAGTATTTGATGTCATTAATTAAATTCTTATTGTTTTGTATATAAATTAGCCGATTAGCAATATAAATCGCCTTTTATAAACACTTTTCTCTTTAATGAACTCGAAAAAACATCTGCCCATCTTTGTGCATCTAAAATCACAAAATCAGCAGGGCAACCCTTTTTAATTAAACCATCCCATTTTAAGTTTAATAATCTGCTTGGAGCCAAAAAAATAGAAGATAGAGTCATTCTCTCCCAGGGATTTAGTTGAAGCATAGGTATAGAACAAGACAACATATAAAAAGGATCAAAATTACCAAATGGATACCAGGGATCTTGAACGTTATCACTACCTAGAGATACATCCACGTGTGATTTTTGTAATTGCTTTATTGGAGCAACTGGTCTTTTTAATGAGGTAGTTTTATTACTACGATTGAGCAACCAAAAATTTGTTAAAGGTAAAGCAATAACTTTAATATTTTTCTCAGCCATTTTTTCTCCTAAATTTAAAATCTCTCTATGACTTAGAGAAATAAGACTACTCAAATGACTACAAGTAATTGGAATACTTTTAATTTTTAAATTTTCGATTGTCTCTAATAAAACTTTTATTCCCGCTCCAGGCTCAATGGTAGATTCGTCTATATGAAAATCAATTTCTAATTTATATTTACTAGCTAGAAGAAGCATCTTTGCAAGAAATTTGCTTGTATCTTTTTTATTGAAAGGAGGAACAATTACACCTCCTAAAATACCTCCATTAGAGGAAAATATTTTGGCCAAATCTTCTCCATTAGTAGTATCCCAGAATTCCAATGGAGCTAGAGCAACGAATTGTAAATTCAACTCAGAAGAAAATTTTTTTTGTAATTTAAAAAGTTCAATCCAAATATCAATAGATTGACTTTTGTAAGTATCAATATGACTTCTAATAGCTCGGTATCCATTTTTTATGGCGAGTTTTAATGATTTTTCAACTCTTTCAAGAACCTTATCAGTAGTTCTAGTTTTATGTTCTTCAAGATTTACTGATAATGCTCCTCCATAGTTTGATTCCAGATTAGGAAAGTCTGCCCATGTAAAAGATTTATCAAAATGCGAATGCGTTTCAACAAATCTTGGGAATAAAATATTTTTTGGTTTTGTAACTTTATTTTTTAAAGGCTTTAACTCAGAAACAAATCCATCTTCCCAACAAATCGAAACTGAACATAAATCCTCTACATCAATAATGAGGTTATCTATATCTTCTATTAAACAAAGGCTTCTGGGAATAAGAACCTCAGCTGTGCCGGAATTACTCAAATTTTTAAATTTTCTTTTATTCTAAATCATAAGAAAACTTTACTGAATTAGAAAATAATTCAAATTTCGCTAAAAGATAAAAATAACTATGAAAAATTACCCTCGAGTTGTTAAATTTATAGATGTGAGGCGGGCGTCGCCAAGTGGTTAAGGCAGCGGCTTGTGGCGCCGCTATTCGGGGGTTCGAATCCCCTCGCTCGCCCTCAAAATATTGCAGCAAAATTATTTAACTTGTAATTTTGAATTAAAGAATCATAAAAAATTCCTCGCAAAGTGCTAACAAAAACCAAACCAGAAGAAAAAAAATTTCAAAATAATTCAACTATTGGCAGTTATTGGATAACTACATTTGGATGCCAAATGAACAAGGCTGATTCTGAGAGAATGGCTGGGACGTTAGAGAAAATGGGATATACCAGAGCAGATAATGAATTAAATGCCGATTTAGTCTTATACAATACATGCACTATCAGAGATAATGCGGAGCAAAAAGTTTATAGCTTTCTAGGAAGACAAGCAAAAAGAAAGCACAAAACACCTAGTTTAAAACTTGTTGTTGCAGGTTGCCTTGCTCAGCAAGAGGGAGAGTCCTTATTAAGAAGAGTCCCAGAACTTGATTTGGTTATGGGACCTCAACACGTAAATAATCTTGAGAATCTTCTGGAGAAAGTTGATTTAGGAAATCAAGTTGCTGCCACAGAGGAAGCCTTCATTTCTGAAGATATAACCAGTGCTAGAAGAGAAAGCTCTATTTGTGGTTGGGTTAATATCATTTATGGATGTAATGAAAGATGTTCATATTGTGTAGTTCCCTCAGTAAGAGGGAAAGAGCAGTCAAGATATCCAAATGCGATAAAAAATGAGATCCAAAAATTAGCTGATGATAATTTTAAAGAAATTACCCTTTTGGGTCAAAATATTGATGCTTATGGAAGAGATCTTCCAGGAACAACAAAAGAGGGAAGAAAAGAGAATACTCTTACTGACCTTTTATATTATATTCATGATGTTAAAGGAATTCGCAGAATAAGATTTGCTACTAGTCATCCAAGATATTTTTCAAAAAGATTAATTAAGGCATGTTATGAACTTGAAAAAGTATGTGAACATTTCCATATTCCCTTCCAAAGTGGAAATGATGAAATCTTAAAGCAGATGTCAAGAGGATATACTATCAAAAAGTACAAAAATATAATTGAGAACATAAGATCATTAATGCCAGATGCATCAATCACAGCTGACGCAATAGTTGCTTTTCCAGGAGAAACCGAACAACAATATCAAGATACATTAAATCTAATATCAGATATTGGCTTTGATCAAGTAAATACAGCAGCATACTCTCCAAGACCAAATACGCCTGCAGCAGTTTGGTCTAATCAACTTTCAGAAGAAGTAAAAAAAGATAGACTGCAGCAAATTAATGATTTGGTCGAAAAAACTGCGAGAAGCAGAAATCAAAGATACATCGATAACATTGAAAGTGTTTTAATAGAGGGTTTAAATCCCAAAAATCCCTCTCAAATCATGGGGAGAACGAGGACAAATAGATTAACTTTCATAGAAATTCCAAATAACATTCAATTTAATTTTTCATTGGGAGATGAAATAGATGTCAGAATTAATGAAGCAAGACCTTTTTCTTTGACAGGTGAACTTTGCCAATAATTTTCTTAAATGATCT
Organism: uncultured Prochlorococcus sp.; assembly: GCA_902542595.1. Taxonomy (GTDB): domain Bacteria; phylum Cyanobacteriota; class Cyanobacteriia; order PCC-6307; family Cyanobiaceae; genus Prochlorococcus_A. The sequence continues at coordinate 9,411 of CACBVE010000006.1, read as the reverse complement.
TGAAAAAGAAAAAATGTATTGGATTAATATTTGGAGGTTATTCCAATGAGCATGAAGTATCAATATCATCTGCAAAGACAATTTTTAATGCCTTTAATTCTAAAATAAATAATCAACGCTTTACTCTTAAAGCTTTTTATATAAATAAATATGGAGATTGGCTTGATAGCGATATCTCGATCAAGATCCTGGTTGGTGAAATTGAACATAACACAAAAAAACAAGATACTTTTAATCAAAAAAAAGTTAACTTTCTTGACGGAATAGAATTTCAAGATGTTGATATTTGGTTCCCGATTCTCCATGGGCTTAATGGTGAAGATGGATCAATTCATGGATTATTAAAATTCACAAATAAACCTTTAATTGGGTGTGGGATTCTAGGCTCGGCTCTTGGAATGGATAAAATTTTGATGAAAACAATTTTCTCAAATCTCAAAATTCCACAAGTTAATTATCTAGTTTTTCAAAACGAAGATCCTAATAAAAAAGAAGTGAGAAATAAAATAATTAGTGAGATAACAAAAAAATTAAATTTTCCTGTTTTTGTTAAGCCCTCCAATTCTGGGTCCTCCTTAGGTATCTCAAAAGTCATAAATCAATCACAATTATTAAAAGCTCTAAAAGTTGCTTGGGAAATAGATCAAAGAATTGTAGTAGAGGAAGGTTTAGATGTAAGAGAGATTGAGTGCGCAATAATAGGGAAGTCAAAGCTCTTAACCTCTGAGATTGGTGAAGTAAGTTACCAAACTGATTGGTATGATTATCATGCAAAATATAATTTAAATAATAAAATAACTATTCCAGCTAAAGTAGATTCTAAAATCACCCAACAAATTAAAAAAATTGCTATTCAAAGTTGTGAGGCATTAAATATTTTTGGTTTTGCAAGAGTAGATTTCTTTTTAGAAAAATCTACAAATAAAATTTTTTTAAATGAAATAAATACAATACCTGGTTTCACAGAAAAAAGTATGTTTCCAATGCTATGGAATGCTTCTGGTTTAAATATCGAGCAACTTGTGGCTAAACTAGTAAGTATATCTCAAGATTTATAATACAAGTCAAATGTTGCATGGACTTCTTTGGTTGCCATTACTTTTAATCTTCATTTTATTGACTGCACTAGGATGGTTAGAAAGAAGAAGGCAAAATCTTTTTAGGAGCTGGGCGAGTGGGTCTGAGCTTTGCAAGTTAGATAGTTCTGGTGCAGCATCCTTAAAAGATGGAGAATTAAAATGGAGCGCATTTGAAGCTGGAACATTTGAAGAAAAAGATAGTTTTATAATCAAGAAACTTGAATTAATTGAATTAATGGCCTTAACCTCTGGAGAAGCTCCTCTAACAAGTGAATCTCAAGGAAAGTGCAGGCTTAGACTAGTTGGAGATGGGAAAGAGATGGATGTGCCATTTTCAGATGCAGAAAAGGCCAGAGAATGGATGGACCAATTAATGGAAAAAGCACGATGTGATTTGTGAAAAAACAGAAAAAAATTAATATTAATAACTTTTTATTCCTATTTTTATTTTTATTTTCATCAAGCTTGATAAGCCTAAAAACTTTAAAAAAGGTAAATATTCAAGATATTAAGATTTCTGGTAGTAAATTATTCTCTAAGGAAGATTTAGTAAATAATTCATCTTTAAAGTTGCCAATAAGGTTAATTAGTATTAAAAGTTATTTTTTAGAAAAAGAGCTAAAACAAAATTTATCCCTAAAGACTGTTTCAGTAAGCAGACAATTATTTCCTTTTGGTTTGAAAGTACATATTAAAACAAGAAAACCAGTAGCCTACGCTGAAAAAATATTAAACAACAAAAAAATATTAGGCTTTGTTGATAAAGATGGAATTTTTATTAATAAACAAAATGCAGACAATACAAATTTGACAACATTAACCATACAAGTCTTTGGATGGAAAGAAAAATTTAAAAAAATATTGTCTAAGATATTAATAGAGCAAGAGAATTATGAATTTGAAATAGTAAAAATTTCATTTTCTTCAAACGGATTTCTAACTATTGTTGAAAAAGATTTAGGAACGATATTCCTAGGATTTAATCCTAATTTAATCAACTATCAATTACAAATAATCAACAACTTAAAAAATGAATTAAAGAAAAAAAAAGTTTCTGAAAAAATAATGAACATTGATCTTATTAATCCAAATAAACCAAAAATAAAAGTGTTCAAACCCTAATATTTGGAAATGAATTTAAAATAAATTTTTTAATTACTGTAGTGTTGGTAAGGGATTAGCATTTAAAACAAAATTTTTATTAAATAAATATTTAGGGATTTTCCTCAACAAATCCCTACAGATGAGCTTAGTAAGTTCATAATGCATCCAACACTAGTAATAGATCTTTATCCAGAGATGAGCTTCGGTAACAATCCAAATTTTGATCAATCAAAAGACATCCTTCCAAGTCAGAATGCCAAAATTGAAGTGATTGGTGTTGGCGGTGGAGGAAGTAATGCAGTCAACAGAATGATTAATAGTGATTTAGAGGGTGTTTCATTTAGAGTCCTCAACACTGATGCGCAAGCACTACTACAGTCTTCAGCTGAGAGAAGAGTCCAACTTGGACAAAACCTAACAAGAGGTCTTGGAGCGGGAGGAAATCCAAGTATTGGTCAAAAGGCTGCAGAAGAATCTAGAGATGAACTTCAACAATCACTAGAAGGGTCTGATTTGGTTTTTATAGCGGCAGGCATGGGCGGAGGCACTGGCACAGGGGCAGCTCCAGTTGTTGCTGAAGTTGCTAAGCAAAGCGGCGCATTAACAATTGGCATAGTAACGAAACCTTTTTCTTTTGAAGGCAAAAGGAGAATGCGTCAAGCAGAAGAAGGAATTGCAAGATTGGCAGAAAATGTTGATACTCTTATCGTCATACCAAATGACCGGTTAAAAGAAGTCTCCGCGGGTGCCTCTATTCAAGAAGCATTCAGAAATGCCGATGATGTTTTGAGAATGGGAGTTCAAGGTATAACTGAAGTAATTACCCGCCCAGGTGAGGTTAATCTTGACTTTGCTGATGTGAGATCAGTCATGACTGAGGCAGGTACAGCGCTTCTTGGGGTAGGCATTGGGTCTGGCCGATCAAGGGCTATAGAGGCTGCTCAAGCTGCGATAAATAGTCCATTATTAGAAGCCGGAAGAATTGATGGAGCGAAAGGTTGCTTAGTAAATATTACTGGAGGGAGAGATTTGACTCTTGATGATGTGAACTCAGTTGGAGAAGTTATTAGTGATGTAGTTGATCAGGATGCAAATATAATCGTCGGCCAAGCGGTTAACGAAGAGATGGATGGCGAGATACAAGTAACCGTAATTGCAACAGGTTTTGATACAAACCAACCACTGAAGCAACAAAGAATTAAAAACAGATTATCTAATCAATCTTTTTATAATAGTTCCGATAATAAAGAAACAGGAGCAAGTATTCCAGAATTTTTAAGATTAAGACAAAATCAAAAAAATTTAGATTAATAGTTAAAATAGAGTGACTCGGTTATCTCGCCTGCCTCAAGCATCCCTTGTGGCTGCTACCTTCCGGTCCTGACCAGGTTTAGGCGTTAAAACCGCGAAAGGCCGAGTCAGTAGTATATTAGCAATTCTTGATTAAAAAAGATACCTAAATACCTATGTTACCTGCAGACTTGGTTAAGTATAAAGAAAAATCTCAAAAAATTATTGCACTTACTGCGTGGGACTCCATATCAGGATCTATTGCAGAACAAGCTAATGTAGATGTCGTCTTAGTAGGAGATTCCTTAGCAATGGTCTGTTTGGGATACAAATCAACATTGCCATTGACTTTAGAAAATATAATTTATCATACTAATGCCGTTTGTAGAGGGTTTAAAAAGAAAATTGAAGAGCAACCTTTGGTTGTTTCTGATATGCCATTTCTTACTTATCAATGTGGAGAGGATAAAGCCGTGGAATATGCAGGAAGAATCATTCAGAGCACACATGCAAAAGCTGTAAAGGTAGAAGGAGCTGAACCAGAAATACAAAGAGTTATATCTAGATTAATAAGAATGGGAATTCCTGTTATGGGTCATATTGGGCTTACACCACAAAGCTACTTAAATCTAGGCTTAAAGAAACAAGGAGAAAGTCTAGAAAGCCAAGAAAAAATCAAGAGAGAGGCCTCAATTCTTCAAAAATTAGGATGTTTTTCAATTGTGCTTGAACATATTCCTGACTCACTTGCTAAAGAAATACAAAATAACTTAAGAATTCCGACAATAGGAATCGGTGCGGGTAATTCTTGTGATGGGCAAGTAAGAGTTACTGCAGATCTATTAGGCCTTAATGATGATCAACCACCATTTTGCCAACCGATTATTCAAGGTAAGAATTTATTAAAAGATAAATTAAAAGAGTGGGTAGCCTCTGAAAGACTTAATTAATGTCATCCCACCACTTAAACATGGAAATAAGAATTTGATTGCTAAGCTCCATTCCTTTTGGATCGCTTAAAAAAAATCTATTCCCTTTTCTCACTAATAGCCCACTTTCAAGAAAACTTTGCCATTCTTCAAGCAATTTATTTAAGTTTATTTCAAATTTATTGTTTTCCCACTTTTGTTCTTTAAGCACCTCATAGATATCTATACCCTCTTTAAGTCTCAATCCCAACATTATTTTCTCATCGAGTTCTTTGTAGACAAAATCTTTATTAGTTAGAGATGAATCTGGATTAAGTTCGTATTGCTTTATTACCCATTCTTTATATTCTTTACTAACTCTTGGTCTAGTTAACTTTTGCCCCCAAGGTGAACTAGTAGAACCTTGACCAAAACCCCACCAACCTGATCCACTCCAATAGACTCTATTATGTCTAGATTGATGACTCGGAAGACAATAGTTTGATATTTCATACCTGGAGTAACCTGAGTTTTTTAAGATTAGATGAGTTGTTTCACTATTTCTAAAAGCCTCTTCATCACTTGGGAGTTTTAATTTTCCTAAATCAGCTAACTTTTTAAAAACAGTTCCATTTTCAATATTTAAATCATAAATAGATATATGTGGAGGAGAAAATGTTATTGTTTTTTTTAAATCGTCTTGCCATTCTTCAAATCCACTAAGCGGTAAGTTTTGAATTAAATCTAAGTTCCAGCTTTTTATTAACCCAGAATCATATTCTCTCTTCAACAATAAGCAAGATTTTTCGGCATCTTCTTTAAGATGCCGCCTGCCCGACTTTTGAAGTATCTCATTATTAAAACTTTGAACTCCGAGACTAAATCTATTTATCCCAGCATTTATAAATCCATGAAGATCATCTTGACTAAAACTTGCTGGGTCAACCTCCATAGTGATTTCCGCACCATAATCAATTCCATAATTATCTTTAAAAAGATCAATTAATTCTTTTATTTGTTGAGGATCCAAAATTGATGGTGTGCCACCACCTACATAAATCGTCGAAAGAGGAGATTTATTTTTAATTGACAATATTTCTTTGTATAAAAAGTGCAAATATTCTTTAACAGTTTTGCTTCCATAACCTTGTAAAGTGTCAACTTTGTTTCCTATTGGAATAACTGCAAAATCACAATAAAAGCACCTCCTATGGCAAAAAGGAATGTGAACATAAGCACTTCTTGGCAATTTATTCATAACCTAACCACATTTTTAAGCTCCAAAATACTTTTTAGGATCGAAAAAAATAAAATCGTTATTTACTCAATTAGTAAATCCTAGTAGATTATAGATATGACTGATATTTTAGTATTAATTTTATTTGTATTGTCTGGAGCTGCTTCAGGTTGGCTTGGGGTTGATTTATTACCAGTAGATACACTTAAACAGGTGTCTAATGTAGAAGGTTTTAGAATAGTTTTAGCACTCATAGGTTTTTTTATAGGTTTAGCTGCTGGTTTTGTATTCTTACAATTAAGAAAGACTTTTCTTGATCAAATAAGAACAATGCCTACAGATCTATTAATTAGTAGAGCAGTTGGCTTAATTTTAGGATTACTTGTTGCGAATCTCCTTTTAGCTCCAATACTATTGATTCCTTTCCCTAGAGAAGTCTTTTTTGCAAAACCTTTAGCAGCCATATTAAGTAATATTTTTTTTGGTGCGCTTGGTTATAAGTTGGCAGACACCCACGGTAGAACGTTATTGAGATTATTTAATCCTAATAATACTGATGCATATTTAGTAAATGAAGGGATATTGCCTGCTGCAAGTCCAAAAATTCTTGATACCAGCGTAATTATTGATGGCAGAATAAATGGCCTATTAAGTTGTGGTTTATTGGAAGGACAATTAATAGTTGCTCAGAGTGTAATTGATGAATTACAAACTCTAGCTGACTCAAGCAGTAATGAAAAAAGGTCTAAGGGTAGAAGAGGTCTTAAATTATTAAAAGAATTGAGAGATTTGTACGGAAGAAGACTCGTCATAAATCCTACAAAATATGAAGGTAATGGGGTAGATGAAAAACTCTTGAAAATTACTGAGGATATGGCAGGAACTTTAATTACAGCTGATTATAATCTTTCTCAGATTGCTGAAGTAAAAGAATTAAAAGTTATGAATTTGAGTGATTTAGTTATTGCCTTAAGACCAGAAGTACAACCAGGTGAATTGCTTAATATCAAAATTGTAAGAGAGGGCAAAGAAAAAATGCAAGGTATTGGATATTTAGATGACGGAACTATGGTAGTTATCGATGAGGCAAAGAAATTTGTGGGAAGCAGATTAGATATTGTCATAACGGGAGCACTACAAACACCTACTGGAAGAATGGTCTTTGGAAAACTTATAAATAATCCTGAGTCGAACAAATCTTTTCAATCACCAGCGACACAGGGCTAAATCTAGCTAGAATCAAATCAATCTTAATTTTGTGATACAAATGACTGTATCTGCTCCTTATTACGGCGAAAACACCGTTATGAGGACCCCGCCCCCTGATCTGCCCTCTCTTTTACTAAAAGAGAGAATTGTCTATCTTGGCTTACCATTATTTTCAGATGATGATGCGAAAAGACAACTAGGAATGGATGTCACTGAGCTAATAATTGCTCAACTTCTTTATCTAGAGTTCGATGATCCAGAAAAACCTATCTATTTCTATATAAATTCAACAGGTACAAGTTGGTACACAGGTGACGCCGTCGGTTTCGAAACAGAGGCTTTCGCTATATGTGACACAATAAGCTACATTAAGCCTCCAGTACATACAATTTGTATTGGACAAGCAATGGGAACAGCTGCAGTCATACTTTCATCTGGAACGAAGGGGCAAAGAGCCGCTCTTCCACACGCCTCAATTGTTTTACATCAACCTATAAGTGGAGCGAGAGGTCAAGCAACAGATATCCAAATAAGGGCTGAGGAAGTTTTGAAAAATAAAAAGTCAATGCTGGAGATTCTTTCTCGAAATACTGGGAAGACCATCGAAGAACTCTCTAAAGATTCTGATAGGATGAGTTATCTCAACCCTCAAGAAGCACTAGATTATGGGGTTATCGATAGAATACTCACGAATCAAAAAGATTTACCAAATAAAATTTAACTTTCACAAACAACTACTTTAAAATCATGCCAATAGGAACTCCAAGCGTGCCTTACAGACTTCCAGGAAGTCAATACGAAAGATGGGTTGATATATATACAAGACTAGGTGTCGAGAGAATTCTTTTTCTTGGACAAGAAGTTAATGATGCCATTGCTAATAGCCTAGTAGCACAAATGCTTTATCTAGATTCAGATGACAATTCTAAACCTATCTATCTATATATAAATAGTCCGGGAGGTTCAGTAACTGCTGGCTTGGCTATTTATGACACTATCAAATACGTAAAAAGTGATGTAGTAACCATATGTGTGGGCCTTGCAGCCTCCATGGGTGCATTCCTACTGGCCGCTGGCACAAAAGGCAAAAGAGTTGCATTGCCTCATAGCAGAATAATGATTCATCAACCTCTAGGAGGAACATCTCAACGTCAAGCAAGTGATATTGAAATAGAAGCTAAGGAAATTTTGAGAATTAAAGATATGTTAAATATGTCTATGGCAGACATGACAGGCCAATCATTTGAGAAAATTGAAAAGGACACTGATAGAGATTATTTTCTAAGTGCGGAAGAGGCAAAAAACTATGGCTTAATTGATAGAGTAATAACACATCCAAGCGAGGCAAATCAATCTTAAATTTTCTAAATAAATTTTTTAATTTTCATTTTTAAATTAATAATTTTTTGGTTTATTTACACCTTTAATGTCTAAAATATTAATTATCAAATGCAAAGAAGCTACAACTAATGACCCAACTCTTTTACGACACAGATGCAGATCTAAGTCTTTTAAATAATAAAACTATCGCGATTATTGGATATGGTTCACAAGGTCACGCACATGCCCTTAATCTTAAAGATAGCGGCATAGATGTAATTGTCGGTTTATATAAAGGAAGTAAGTCTGAAAGCAAAGCTATTAGCGATGGTCTACAAGTGTTTAGTGTTTCCGAAGCTTGCGCAAAAGCAGACTGGATCATGATTCTCCTCCCAGATGAGTTTCAGAAAGATGTTTACCTCAAGGAAATAGAACCAAACTTAAAAGAAGGAAAGATATTAAGTTTTGCTCATGGCTTTAATATAAGATTCGGACTTATCAAACCTCCTAGTTTTGTGGATGTTGTAATGATTGCACCAAAAGGACCTGGACATACTGTTCGTTGGGAATATCAGAATGGTCAAGGTGTTCCTGCACTATTCGCAGTTGAGCAGGATTCTTCTGGAAGTGCAAGATCATTGGCGATGGCTTATGCCAAAGGTATTGGGGGAACACGCGCTGGAATACTTGAAACAAATTTCAAAGAAGAAACAGAAACTGATTTATTTGGCGAACAAGCGGTATTATGCGGAGGCTTATCAGAACTTGTTAAATCAGGCTTTGAAACTCTTGTAGAGGCAGGTTATCAACCAGAGCTTGCATTCTTCGAGTGTTTACATGAAGTTTAACTTATTGTTGATTTAATGGTAAAGGGAGGCTTATCTCAAATGAGAGATTCCATTTCCAATACTGCAGAATATGGAGATTATGTAAGTGGTAAAAGACTTATCAATAGTGATACAAAGAAAGAAATGCAGAAAATCCTAAAAGATATTCAAGATGGAACTTTCGCTAAGAATTTTGTGGAAGAATGCGATAAAAACAAACCGTTAATGACAAAATTAAGAGAAGAGAACTCAGAACATGAAATTGAGAAAGTAGGTAAAGGTCTACGCTCGATGTTCAGTTGGCTGAGATAAATTTATTTTTAATATTCCTTGGATCGATTGGTTTTGATTTATTGATCGGCGATCCAAGATTCTTAATCCACCCTGTTCAAGTAATTGGCTTTTACATAAAAAAAATATCTGATTACCTCATAAAA
>CACBVE010000005.1 GCA_902542595.1 uncultured Prochlorococcus sp. | reverse complement strand
TGGCCTTTTAGATGACCCAAAGAAAAGTCGTTTAGTAATTGAAAAACCTTTTGGAAGAGATTATTCAAGTGCAAAAAAATTGAATAAGATCGTTCAGAGTTGCGCTGAAGAAAGTCAGATTTATAGGATTGATCATTATTTAGGTAAAGAGACAGTTCAAAATATTCTTGTTTTGAGGTTTGCTAACACTATTTTTGAACCAATATGGAATAGAAATTATATATCAAGTGTCCAAATTACTTCATCTGAAACAGTAGGTGTTGAAGATAGAGCAGGTTATTACGAAAGCTCAGGTGCTTTAAGGGATATGCTTCAAAATCATATGACTCAAATGCTTGCTGTTACTGCAATGGAACCTCCTGGAAAGTTTGAACCAGAAGCAATAAGAAATGAAAAGGCTAAAGTTCTTCAAGCTTCAAAACTTGCTGACGAAAATGAACCGTGGAATTGTTGCATAAGAGGTCAATATGGAGAGGGAGGAAATATTTCAAATCGACTCAAAGGATATAGGCAGGAAGATGGTGTTAATTGTAATAGCACAACAGAAACTTATATCGCGACAAAAGTATTCGTTGATAACTGGCGTTGGCAAGGGGTTCCTTTTTATTTGAGAACAGGTAAAAGACTACCTAAAAGACTTGGAGAAATAGTTTTGACTTTTAAAGATGTTCCTGTTCATTTATTTGAATCAACAATAATAAATCCTGCCCCAAATCAACTTATCCTTAGAATTCAGCCAAATGAAGGTGCTACTTTTAAATTTGAGGTAAAATCTCCTGGTTCTGGAATGAAATCAAGACCTGTTGAAATGGAATTTTCTTATGATGAATCATTTGGAGAACCTTCAGATGAAGGCTATGTAAGATTATTAGCTGATGCAATGCTTTCTGACCCAACCTTATTTACTCGAAGTGATGAAGTAGAGGCAGCCTGGAAACTTTATACACCATTAATAGAATTGATGGATAATTCTCCTTGGAAGTTACCTATTTATAATTATGAATCTAAGACGTGGGGACCTCCTGAGTCTGATCAATTAATTTCAAAAGATAATATTTTCTGGCGTAGACCTTAAAAATGAAACCTCAACTAACACTCCAAACCCCTTTAGAGCTGCCTTATCAGGAAATTTCTAATTACCTTAATAAATTATGGATTTCAGAAGATAAAGATAATAGTGGAGCTAATACTTTTACATTAATGGTCTGGCAGCCTGCTTGGCTAGAACAATGTTTGGTTCAAAAAGGATTAGTAAATGGTCCAATTACTGGAAATCTAAGTCCAGAGATAATTGAAGTCGCTAAAAAATTTATATTAGATCAAGGACTTCCTATCACTACTTCCCTTAATAGTGAAGAATTATTGAATTTGTTGAAGGAAAATTTATCAAATAAAGACTATGAAGATTTTAGAGGACAATTTTTTGAATCAACAATAAGTACATTGAATCCAAGAAGATTAATAACTCTAGCGCCAACATTAAATAAAAATTCAGAAATCAAAACTTTTGTATCCGCTTACTGTCCATTAAGTGATACTCCTGCTATGCAACCTATATGCGGGGATTTAGTTGTTATCAGGGGGGATTCGGCCTCAATATCTAATAAAGGATTAAAAATAATTGATGAATTATCTATTGATGAATTACCTTCATGGTTGTGGTGGAATGGAAGCTTGGATGAATCGCCTGAAATCTTCGAATATTTTACTAATTATGGTCTACGGTTAATAATTGATACTGCTCTTGGATCGCCTCAAAGATGTTTAAATGTTTTAGATCAATTAAATAATTCAAATAAAGCTATCAATGATTTGAATTGGGTTAGATTGAAGAATTGGAGGGAATCATTGGCAATGATTTTTGATCCTCCTTCGAGGAGACCAATTTTAGATCATATTACTGATATTGACATTGATATCGCAGGAGATCATATGATTCAAGCTTTGTTTTTGATTTCATGGATTAGCGATAAACTTGGTTGGTCTTTTCTAAGAGTTAAAGGGGATACAGAATCAACAAAAATAGACTTTGAAAGAATTAATGGCGAAAAAATTTCTGCATCAATAAATCCCTTATCTTTGGGAAAGCCAAGTATTCATTTAGGACAAGTTATTGGATTGAGGCTGATTTCAAAAATTAGTGAGGTTCAAAAAAATAACACTTGTGTAATACTTGGTTGTGAATCAGTGGAATGTATGAGACTTGAAGCAGGGGGAATGGCTGATATGGAATTAATAGAACAAGTTGTTCCAAACTCTTCTTCTACTTCAGAGTACGATGTTAGTAAATTACTTGGAAGTAGTAGAGGAAATACCAGTCCTCTTTTTGAAAATTCTATTAAAATAGCCCTTCAAATATTTAATGGTTTTGATAACTAGTAGATGCCTTGTGTAATATCTTCTCCTTCAACTGATAGTGGGAAAACCACATTATCGCTTTTGATATCTTGCTGGGCGTTTTCAAAAGGTATAAAGATACAAACTTTCAAGGTTGGCCCAGATTATCTTGATCAACAACAACTTAGTACAATTGGCCAACCTATTTGTAGGAATTTAGATATTTTTTTAAGTGGTGAGGAATGGGTTCAAGAAAGTTTTTTTAAACATTCTTTGAAATATGAATTCTCGTTAATTGAAGGAGCGATGGGTCTATTTGATGGGTTAGGGTCAACAACCTATTCCAGCACAGCAAATATCTCTAAACTTCTCAATACTCCAATAATTTTTATTGTTAATGCCAGAGGTCAAGTAACTTCTCTTTTGGCCACTATTCGAGGTTTTAGAGATTTCGATAGCGAGTTGTCAATAGTAGGAATTATATTTAACAACGTTAATTCAGATAGACATAAAACATTAATCAAAGAAGTTTTTAAAAATGAAGATATCGAAATTCTTGGTTTTTTACCATCTGATCCAAAAATAACTTTGGACAAAGCTAATTTAGGTTTGATATCTCCAATGGATAATGGAAAAGAAATTGATGTTCAATACTTTGCAAATTTTGCCGAAAGAAATCTTGATGTATTTTCTATTATGAGATTCCTGAAATCTCCTCAAAAAAAAATATTTAATTCTGTCAATTTTAAAGATTTTAAAATAGACAAAAGTAAACCTATCGCAATTGCAGAAGATAAAATCTTTCATTTTCAATACCCTGAAACCAAGGAGTTTTTGAGTGAAATAGGCATACCATTGATTTCATGGAGTATTTATGATGATGAAGAAATACCCAATGAGGCCTCTTCTTTAATTATTCCAGGAGGATTTCCTGAAAAATATGCTGATCATATAAGTAACTCTACAAAAAGCTTAAATTCGTTAAGGAAATTCCGCAAAAATGGATTTATATATGCTGAGTGCGGAGGGATGATGATTTTAGGAGATTTCATAAAAGATGAAAATGGTAATAATCATAAAATGTGTGGCATCCTTCCTTTTAGATCAAAAAAAAGTAAACTTTCAGTAGGTTATAGATATATTGAGGGTTTAAAAGATAGTCCGATCATCAAACAAAATCAATTAATTAGGGGACATGAATTTCATTATTGGGAAATTGAAAATAATTCATCTGAACTTGATTTTGGGAAAGCTGAACATCTGAAGAAGCTTTCTTCCCCATGGAAAATTAAATCTTGGAAAACTGAATACAAAAATGAAGGCTTTTTTGATGAAAAATTACATGCAAGTTGGATTCACTTACATTTTCCAAGTTCCCCAGAAGTTGCACAAAACTTTATAGATGCCACACAAATTAATTTTTCAAAGCATTCTTAATTTATTATCAAATCAAATATTTTGAGAGGAGAACCTAAAAAAAACATTCCAGGCAAAGTGATTAATGGTCCTAAAAAACTCCCCACCATTACCTCAATTTTTGTATGACCTAGGGTTTCTTTTAACAGTAATTCAGATTGAGGGTCTAGTTTTTTTGATAGTTTATTAATTTCTGCAGCTTGAATCCCAGCTGATTTTCGAACACCACTAGCGTCATACATAACTATTAGTGCTACAGCCACTGATAATGCGAATATTGAGCTATCAAACCCTAATTCATAACCTATACCAGATGTAGCGCCAGTTATTAAGGCAGAATGACTTGAGGGCATACCACCCGTCTCGAACATAATTCCAAATCTTATCTCTCCAGTTGAAAAAAAATTGAATATAATTTTAAAAAATTGAGCGAGCAAACAGGATAATAGGCTCCAGAAAAGAACTGAATTATCAAAAAAGGAAAAAAACTCAGACATAAATAAATATAATTATCGGTCTCTATTTGTAATAAAGTCGGCTAATGATATTAAATACTTTGCATCTGCACCCCAAGGTTCAATTGCTTTTTTTGCTTTTTCAACTAAATCAAATGCTCTTTTCTTTGACTCTTCCATTCCAAGTAATTTAGGGTAAGTAGTTTTGTCAGCTAAAAGATCTTTGCCGGCAGTTTTACCAAGCTTTTCACTGCTGGAAGTTAAATCAAGAATATCATCTATTATTTGGAAGGCTAAACCAATTCCCTCAGCATATGTTGTTAGAGCTCGTAATAGTTTTTCGTTAGCACCTGCTATCATCGCGCCTGTTCTTACGCAGGCCTTTAATAAAGCTCCAGTTTTGTGAAGATGAATATATTCGAGAGTTTCAAGGTCGACTTCTTTGCCTTCGCATTCTAAATCAACAACTTGTCCCCCAACTAGGCCTGGTGCGCCAGCGACTAGGGACAATTCGCCAACTACATTTAATAATCTATTTGGATCGACTCCAGGGCTTCTTAAAGAAACCATTTCAAAGGCCCTGGTTAATAAAGCATCTCCTGCAAGAATAGCTATTGCATCTCCATATACTTTATGATTTGTAGGTCTACCTCTCCTCAAGTCATCATTATCCATCGCGGGCAGATCATCATGAATCAAGGACATAGTGTGGATCATTTCAATCGCTACTGCAGTAGGAACAGCAAGAGAGGGTTCTCCTCCAGCCAGTGAGCAAGATGCTAAACATAAAATTGGACGTATTCTTTTCCCTCCAGCTAAAAGGGAATATCTCATTGATTCTCTTAATATTTCTGGATTCTCAGGGCCCAAGGAAAAATCAAGTGCTTCTTCTACAATCTTTTTTGTATTTTTAAGATATTTATCAAAATCAGAAATACTATTTATAACTTCAGTCATTTTATACCTTTAGTAAAAAAAATTTTCATCTTGGAGTTTAAGGCAAAAGGTCATTAAGAGTTGATGATAAACCAAATTGTTTTTGCCAGCTAGAAATAGTATTTACAAGTAACATTGTTACTGTCATTGGCCCAACACCTCCTGGTACAGGTGTATAGGCAAATACTTTAGGAATGACATCTTCTAATAATACATCTCCACATAATCTGGTTTGATCCTTATCTGAACTTTTTAATCTATGTATTCCAACATCAATAATTACTGCTCCTTCTTTTACAAAACTCGAATCTACAAGATTGGGTTTTCCTGCAGCTGCAATTAGTATGTCTGCTTCCCTACAGACTTTACTCAAATTTAATGTTTTTGAATGAGTCATTGTTACCGTCCCATTTAAATTCAACAACATAAGCGAAAGAGGTTTTCCAACAAGCAAACTTCTTCCAATAACAACAATTTTCTTGCCTTCAATTGTAATATTTTGGGATTTTAATAAATTAATAATTCCTGCTGGTGTACATGATCTCATCGCAGGCTCATTTTTCACTAATTTGCCAATGTTTATCTCATTTAATCCATCTACATCTTTGATTGGATTAATATAACTGATCAGTCTTTGCTCATCAAACTTCTTTGGGATGGGAAGTTGAAGCAACATTCCATCAATATCCTCATCAGAATTAAGTTTGCTTATTAATTTTTCAACTTCTTTTTTGCTCTACACTATCTTTTAGATGAAAGATAAAACTCTTTATTCCAATTCTTGAACATGCTTTTTCCTTGTTGTTAACATAAACACCACTCGCAGGGTCTTCACCTATTCTTATTACAGCTAAACCAGGAACTCTTTTTGCAATTTTTTTATTATTCGAGATATAGTCATTTAATCTTTCTTCAATTTCAAGAGATAATTTTTTACCGTCTAATTTTAATGACATTTAGAAAAACATCTCCTTTTTACACCTAGCATGCCTATAATTTTAAATTATTCAAATAGATTTAACTATATTCTGTGCAAAACATCACAACTACCTTAAAAAAATTGTTTTATCTGTGGAAGAGGAGTCAAGTTCCAGTAAAACAACCAATTAAAATTTCAAGGATAGATAATCTCATAATTTTTTTAGTGTGCATTTTAATTTCAATAATTTCTTCTTTTAAACTACTTCTTATCTCCCCTTTAAATATCGCAGATATTTTTTCTTGGCTTTTGACCTTTTTTGAAATACTTGTAAGTACCGGAATTTTGATATTAGTTTCAAAAAAAGAGAACCCCACAATTTCTTCAAGACAAATCTTCTTGATCATAACTCTTCTTTTAGCAGTACAAGCTACGAAATTAGCCTTAGCTTCAACCATAAGTCCATTATCTATTATAATTCCACCTGCATTAATAATATCTCAAGGAATGGGAAGCATAACCGCTTTAACTTGGGTATCAATTGCAAGTCTTAGTTGGCCAGACCCATCAGTTACTATAAATAATAATTTATTTTTAATTTTATTAGTTTGCGCTTCAGTAGTATCTCTTCTTGGAGGAAGAATAAGAAGTAGAGCTCAGTTACTCCAATTATCAATTTTTGTTCCTATTGGAGCTTTGTTAAGTCAATGGATATTGGTAGGTAAAGAAAAAACATCTCTAATTGATAATCCAGAATTTGTTTTTGTAAATGGCAAAATTTTTTCAGATTTCTTGTTACTGGCAATAGTAATGCTTTTTACAATATTATTTATACCTATTTTCGAATCGATTTTCGGACTATTAACTAAAGCAAGATTACTCGAATTGGCAGATAAAGAGAAACCCCTTATTAGAAGATTGTCTTTTGAAGCTCCGGGCACTTTTGAACATACTTTATTAATCTGTGGCTTAGCAGAAGAAGCAACAAGAATCATTGGAGGTGATGTTGATCTAATTAAAACTGGAGCACTTTATCATGATGTAGGAAAATTACATGCTCCTAATTGGTTTATTGAAAATCAGGATGGTCTTAAGAATCCGCATGACGAAATAGATGATCCTTTTAAAAGTGCAGAGGTATTACAGGCACATGTTGATGAGGGATTAAAGTATGCAAGAAAAAATAGATTGCCAAAACCGATAACAAACTTTATTCCAGAACATCAAGGTACACTTAAAATGGGATACTTTTTTCAAAAAGCTAAAGAAAAAAATCTCATGATTAATGAAAATAATTTCAGATATAAAGGCCCGATCCCTCAGTCAAAAGAAACTGCTATTTTAATGCTTGCAGATGGATGTGAAGCAGCATTGAGAGCTATGAATATTAATGCTTCTGATGTTGAGGCTTTAGAAACAATTTCAAAAATTGTTCATTCACGTCAAAAAGATGGTCAACTAGATAATAGTGATCTTTCAATAGGGGAAATCTTTTTAATTAAAAGAGCTTTCTTGAATGTGTGGAAAAGAATAAGACATAGAAGAATTCAGTATCCTACTAGCAAGAATAATACTTTTTCTTAAATTTTATTTTAAATAATTTATAATCTAATACTTCTTCGATGTTTTGGATTACACCAATATAAAAGAGCTAAAGCGCTGAATATTGTTGTTAAAAGAGTAAAACCACCAATCCCAAAAATGTCCTGAATAGTTATTAGCCTCAATACTGAATAAGGACCCATACCAGAAATTACCATTGAAAGCGATACTAAAGTTAGAGTTACACCCCATTTCCTCTCTGCTAAAAGTGCTGCTGAAGAAACTATCCCAACTATCGCTGCAGGCCAACCAAGACTTATGGCAAGAGTTATATTTGCTACTTTTAGTGGAGGTCCAAAACTTATAATTATTGCGATTATTGGGAGTGCGATAATATTGCTGATCAACCCAATCCATGAAAGTGCCCAATATCCGAGTAACCTTTCTCTCATTATTTACTACTTTAATTATTTAATTAATCTACAGTATTAGGAGTCTTTTTTTGAAGGTAATTAATAATCATAAAAATAATTTAACTTGCAGGATTTGATTGAAATGTTTCCTCAGAATGTTCTAAATTATCAAATTGTGGGTGGATCGAATTCTTTTTATTTGAAAATACAAGCCTATTTAAAGCATTGACGTAAGCATTTGCGGCTGCAACAACCACATCCGTGTCAGCAGAGTGACCAGAATATATTTTACTATCCCTTCTTATTCTTATTGTTACTTCACCTAAGGCATCAATACCCTCTGTCACAGACTTTACAGAAAATTCAATTAACTCATTAGGAACTTTAGCTAGTTTATTTAGCGCTTCACAAACAGCATCAACAGGTCCAGTACCTATAGCTACTGCTGTATCTTCAGTATTATCTTCTGTATTTAAGAGAGTAATGGTAGCTGTGGGCTTAGATGCATTGCCACAACTAACTTGTACGAGACTTAATTGAAATTTAGCTTCTGGTAGCTGTACTTGCTCACTTACAATTGCCTCTAAGTCTCTTTCAGTAATTTCTCTTTTCCTATCAGCTAAATCCTTAAAACGAGCAAAGGCATCATTTAAATCTTCTCGACTTAAATCATATCCCATCTCTTCTAATCTTGCTCTTACCGCACTTCTTCCACTAAGTTTTCCTAAAGATATTTTGTTATCACTCAAGCCAACAGTTTTTGCATCTATAATCTCGTAAGTTAGTCTATTTTTTAAGACTCCATCCTGATGAATCCCTGACTCATGAGCAAAAGCGTTAGCTCCTACAATTGCTTTATTGGGTTGTACATTCATCCCCGTAAGGTTTGAAACTAACCTAGAAGTTTTTGTTATCTCTTCTGTTCTTATCGCTGTAAGAGGTGTTGGTGAATCTGGATTTCTATTGAAAAAACTATTAAAAAAACTCTTCCTGACATGTAGTGCCATTACTAATTCTTCCAAAGAAGCATTTCCAGCTCTTTCTCCAATGCCATTGATTGTGCACTCTAACTGTTTTGCTCCATTTTTTACTGCCTCTAGAAAATTAGCAACTGCTAAACCTAAGTCATTATGACCATGCACAGATATTACCGCCTCATCAATATTTGAAACATTTTTATTTATGTCAGCAACCAATTTACCAAATTCACTGGGGGTTGTAAATCCTACAGTATCAGGGATATTTATTGTTGTCGCTCCAGCAGAAATTGCAAGTTGAATGACATCGTATAAAAAATCAGGATCACTTCTTGAGGCATCTTCACAGGAAAACTCAACGTCATCTACAAATGATTTTGCATAATTAACCATCTCAGGAACTATTGAAAGAACATCTTTCCTTGATTTTCTAAGTTTATGTTTAAGGTGTATATCGCTTGTCGCAATAAATGTATGTATTCTTTTCTTCGGAGCAGGGCTTACTGCTTCGTAACATGCTTTTATATCATCTTTAGATGCTCTAGCTAAACCACATATTATAGGCCCGTTTTCTTTCCCTACTGCATTGGCAATCTTATTTACAGCTTTAAAATCTCCTGGACTAGCAAAAGGAAATCCAGCTTCAATAACATCTACCCCTAATCTCGCTAATTGATGTGCGATAGCAAGTTTTTCTTCAAGATTTAAACTGGCACCAGGAGATTGCTCTCCATCTCGGAGAGTTGTATCAAAGATCAAAATCCTTCCTGGATCTTTGGACATTTACTGCAGTAATCTATATATATATATTAAGCCAATTAAAAAAAATTGACTAGATTCATTTTTTTTAGAAAATTTCCATAAGATTAATACTTAACAATATTGGTTAAAATTTTGGAAAAAAAATTAAAAAAATTTATTTATTAAAGTATTGTTTTAGGGTTAAGGCTTCTTTTATATTTAGGGCTAATTTTGATTTTTTAAAGAATCTAAGGAAAAAATTATAAAAATTATGAATGGGCAATACCCAAAAAAAAATGTTTTAGGCCAGTTAGCGATAGTTTTACATGCTCATCTTCCTTATGTCAGAAAAAACGAAAAAAACTCTTTAGAAGAAGATTGGCTATTTCAAGCTATTTTAGAGTGCTATATACCATTACTTCAAGCAATAGAATCTTCAAAGAGTGAAAATCCCATAAATACGAAACTTACTATTAGTTTGTCCCCAACCTTGTTATCTCTTCTAGATAATAAACAAATTCAAGAAACTTTCCCAAGCTGGATTAAGACAAGGATTGATTTCTTAAGTGAGCTAACAAAAAAAGAAAAGAATGCCTCTTCATTTTTAATGAATAATCTCAATGAAAAATACATATATTGGCAAGAATGTTCCGGAAATTTAATTGAAAAGTTTAAAGTTTTAAGTAAATCTGAAAATTTAGATATTCTTACTTGTGCAGCCACACATGGATATTTACCAATTTTAAGAGAGAATCCTGAAACAGTTAAAGGACAAATTAATACAGCCATTAGAAGTCATGAAAATATTTTTGGAGTTAAGCCCTTAGGCATTTGGTTGCCTGAATGTGCTTATTATGAAAATTTAGATGAAATACTATTTAATTCTGGTATTAGATACGCAATTTTAGATGGTCATGGGATTCTTAATGCAACTCCAAGACCTAGGTATGGTGTATACGCTCCAATCTGCTCAAAAAAAGGAGTTGCATTCTTTGGAAGAGATAGTGAATCAACCTTGCCAGTTTGGTCTGCAAAGGATGGATTCCCAGGAGATAAAGTTTACAGGGAATTCCATAAAGATTTGGGGTGGGAATTACCTATATCTAAGCTTCAAAAAAAAGGTATTACAACAAGAAGACCATTGGGATTAAAATTCCATAAGATCACGGGTGAAAAAGTACCCCTAGGGGAAAAGGAGTTTTACTTAGAAAATGAAGCGATAAAGAAGACTGCTGAACATGCTGATGCTTATCTTTTGGCGAGATCTAAACAATTAGAAAAATTAACTTTATCTTCTTCCTTTAAGCCTTTACTAGTCGCTCCATTTGATGCCGAGTTATTTGGACACTGGTGGTATGAAGGACCTTTATTTATTGAAAACATATTAAAAAAATCTAATAATTATTCAATTAAACTTACAAATTTAAAAGAATTTTTAATTCAAAAGCCAAATCTGCAGATTTGTGATCCATCGCCATCAAGCTGGGGGCAAGGAGGCTTCCATAATTACTGGATTAATGATGCAAATGCATGGATCGTACCACAGATAACAAAGGCAGGCTCAACTTTTGTTGATTTATGCTCGAAAGAATTAAATAATGACCTGTTTCAGAGACTTTTAAAGCAAGCTGCAAGAGAATTACTTCTTTCTCAATCATCCGATTGGAGTTTTATACTCAGAGCTGGAACAACCACTGAGCTCGCAAAAGAGCGGATAGAAAGACATTTATTTAGGTTTTGGAAATTAGTTGAAATGATTAAAAATCATTCCAATGTTAATTTGAAGTTTCTCAAAGAAATTGAAGAAGAAGATAAAGTTTTCAAAGATGTTGATTTTAATGATTGGCGAAAATAAAAATTAATTTAAATTCAGCATTCCAAGTTTTACTTTTAGTGGTGAATTTATAAACATCTTACTCATCACGTAAATGAGTTTCGGAAGAGGAAGTGTATTAGTAAGAAAACCTACCCATTCTTTAGTCGATAATCTAAAGAAATTTGAGAAAAAGCTTCTTAATTTGCTTTCGTCAAAACTCATTAATCTTTGGAGACCATATTGGTAAAGCTTATGCCTTTGTGTTAATTCGTATGGCCATAAGACTTCCCAACCTTTTGTTGCTAACTCAAGAGAAGTTTGATGAGGTTCGTTTAAGAAGATAGCTAATTTCTCTGCAAGGAGTGGAGCCCTTCTCAATAAAGATCCAACCATATATCCTGAAGCAGGATGAACCATACTCGCTGCCCCTCCAAAACCCAGTACAAATTGGTTTTTAAATGGGAGAGGTAAATTCATTGGAAAAAGGCAATTCTCTTCATGAAAAATTTCATTTATCTCAATACCTTTACTTTGTAATCTTTTTAAAAGTCTTTTTTTCAGATTTTCTTGAGACAACGCTGGATAACTAGCCAATGATGTTTCTTCAACAAAAAAAGTTTCATTTCCTAAATCCATAGCATAAAGAAAGGAAGGGGATGATAATTTTTCCTCTTTACTTAGATGATTTGGACGGAAATCCATTAAAACAAACTGTTCTTTATTAACTGGTGGTGAGGAGAATTTCCCAACTATCCCATATGCAGCTTGCTGAGCAATTTCATTTTTAACAGGTCTTTTTACAAAATTACTTTTATGCCCGCTTGCATCAATAACTAACCTTGCCTTTATTTTTAGACCTGAAAAACAAATTACTTCAGATAGTTTGTTTTTCTCTGAAATATCCTTAGCCGTTTCATTCAACCATTCAATCCCTTTGCAATTTTTTAAAAGTTCATTTTGAAAGGCTTCTTGATTTATTAAACCATAATCATAATTATGTTTTGTTGGTATGTTGCCCTTTTTATTTTCCCCATTCCCAAAAAAACTTACTGTTTTACACCATCGGTGAGATAATAAGGACTCCAATCCTAATTCCTCTAGTTCAGAAGCCCAAATACCATATGTATTTTCCCATTTTTCATTTGGAGATTTAGTGGATATTCCCTTTATTTTTAGATTCTGCTTGGCTAATTCAGAAGCTAAACATAATGCCGCAGGACCAGAACCTAAAATTAAGATATCAAGTATTTCCATATTATCTAATTAAATATTTTCTTTTTAATTTCATTCCACTGTGCTTAGGTTGTCTTTTTCCTCTATTTGTTCACGAGGAACTAAAACTACTTCTGATAAATGATCACCTTCGTCAAGTCTTTGTAATTTTACTCCAGTAGCAGCTCTAGATTGCTGAGAAATTTTATCTGCATTTGTTCTAACTATTACGCCTTTTTCGGTCACAAAAAGTAATTCTTCACCCTCTCCAAGAACCTTTAAACAAACTAATACGTCATTTTCAAGTCTGAATTTTATCGCCCTTAAACCCATCCCCGCTCTCTTTTGTAATCGAAACTGAGTTACGGGTACTCTCTTTCCTAGACCGAATGCACTGGCTATTAACACCCAGGGACCATCTGAAGAGTTTTCCTCAAGATTCTCATGAATTTCTTCGGCATTATCTTCAATTCTTGCCAATTCATCAACCAAATCAGATGTCAAAACATCCATTGATACTAAATTATCACCATCTCTAAGGTTCATTGATTTAACCCCCCTCGCTGTTCTGCCAAGTGGCCTTAATTCGTTTATATCTAATCTAAAGTGGATAGCCATTCCAGTTCTAGATCCAATCAAAACACTATCGCCTTCTTTTGATAACCTGACCCAGGTTAAGGCATCGCCGTCTTCAAGATTAATTGCTATTAAACCATTTGAGCGAATTTTAGAAAAAGCAGATAAAGAAGTTCTTTTGATAAAACCTGCTTTGGTTAGCATTAATAAATAACAATCGTTTTCAAAAGAATCAACTGCAACTAATGAAGTTATCTTTTCTTCTCTTGGGATAGGAAGAAGTTGAACAGATGGAGTACCTTTTGCTGTTCTGCTACTCATGGGGACTCTATATGCTGGTAGAGCATAAGCTACTCCTCTATCACTGAAAAGCAAAAGAGTATCATGATCATTACAGCTGATAAATAATTTCACTTCATCATCATCTTGGGTCTTTGTGCCAGCTTTACCTCTTGAACCACGACTGGTAGATTCAAATTCATTAACAGGCATTCTTTTTAAGTAACCTGCATCAGTTAATAAAACTACTGATCTCTCATTCGCTATAAGATCAATATCATCTAACCCACCACCTAAATCAAGAATTTCAGTTTTTCTTGGAGAAGAAAATCTTTCATCGATTTTATTAAGTTCTTCAAGAATAATTTCAAAAATCCTTTCTTTGCTATCCAATATTTGCTTATATTTGTTGATTTTTTGTGTTAGATCATCGTGTTCGGCTTTGATTTTATCTGCTTCTAAGGCAGTTAATCTTCTTAACTGCATTTGTAAAATTGCTTCTGCTTGTTTAGAAGATAACTCATGATCAGTTTCTAATTTTTCTCTAGCAGAAGTTGTATCTTTTGCTGATCTTATTAGATTGATGATTTCATCCATAGCTTCTAAAGCTAACAAAAGGCCCTTTACGATATGATCTCTTTCTTCTGCCTTTTTTAATAAAAAACCTGTTCTTCTCCTTATTGTCTCTACCCTAAAATCTAGAAATACATCTAACATTTTCCGAAGAGATAAGGTTGTGGGTTCTCCTTTAACTAATGCGAGAATATTCGCACTAAAGTTATTTTGTAGAGGTGTTAACTTGAATAAGTTATTTAAAACTACTTGTGGATAAGCATCTCTTTTTAGTTCTATAACAATTCTCATTCCATCTCGATCACTTTCATCTCTAATATCAGAAATACCCTCTAGTTTTTTCTCATTAACCAAGTCTGCAATTCTTTCTATCAAGCCTGCTTTATTAGTTTGAAAAGGGAGCTCTGTAATTATTACTGCATCTTTTTCTGCCCTTCCAGTTGATTTAATTTGCTCAATATTTGCTACGCCTCTCATCGTTATTGAACCTCTTCCTGTTTTGAAAGTTTCTCTAATACCATCTCTCCCTAAGATTTGACCACCAGTGGGAAAGTCAGGACCCTGAATTATTTCAAAAAGCTCTCTATCTCCAATCGATGGGTTTTTAATTATTGATTTAAGACCATTGATTAATTCTCCCAAGTTATGGGGTGGAATATTTGTGGCCATACCTACTGCTATTCCAGATGATCCATTTAAAAGTAGTTGTGGAATTCTTGCAGGTAAAACTGTTGGCTCTTGTTGAGAACCGTCAAAGTTATCAGCGAAATCTACAGTTTCAGATTCAATATCCTCTAATAAACTTTCATCTGTAAGTGACTTTAGACGAGATTCTGTATACCTCATTGCTGCAGGCGGGTCGTTATCTACGGAACCAAAGTTTCCATGGCCATCAATAAGTGGCATCCTCATAGAAAAATCCTGAGCCATTCTCACCAAAGCATCATAGACAGCGGTGTCACCATGGGGGTGATATTTACCAAGTACCTCTCCAACAACCCTTGCA
Organism: uncultured Prochlorococcus sp.; assembly: GCA_902542595.1. GTDB lineage: Bacteria > Cyanobacteriota > Cyanobacteriia > PCC-6307 > Cyanobiaceae > Prochlorococcus_A. The sequence continues at coordinate 17,953 of CACBVE010000005.1, read as the reverse complement.
CATTTTCTGTAAGGTCTACCGCTAGTTAAACCAAGCTCATACATTGCATAAAGAATTCTTCTATGTACTGGCTTTAATCCATCCCTAGCATCTGGAAGAGCGCGGCCAACTATAACGCTCATTGCATACTCTAGATATGAGCGAGACATCTCATTTCTTAAATCGGTCTGAATAATTCGATCGTTATCTTCGCTTGATTCAGAGTTACCGGAATCTAAAATATCAGACATACAAAAAACCTTTATTTAATAATAATCGCTGATTGTCATAATGAATAAAAAAAAAGATATATTTAATTTCCAAATACTCACATTTACACACAAATTAAAAAAAAACCTTTTGTTTTTGAATAAACCTTGGCTTATTACCCCTTTAGTTGTTAATTTAATCAGAATAAATGAAAAATCTCTTGAATATTGAACTTGGTTTAAATAGAAAAGTCAGAAGGGCTTATGGCATCGACGAAATAGCTTTAGTCCCTGGCAAAAGAACGCTGGACTACGATTTGACTGATCCTTCCTGGCTAATAGGCGATCTAAAAAGAGAAGTCCCAATTGTAGCAAGTGCTATGGACAGCGTTGTTGATGTTAATACTGCTGTAGAACTTACCAATTTAGGTGCTCTAGGAGTTATTAACATGGAGGGCATACAAACACGCTATGAGAATCCTGATAAAATATTAAATCAAATAGTATCAGTTGGAAAAAGTGAATTTGTTCCATTGATGCAAAAGATTTACAGTGAACCCATTAAGGAGGAGTTGATTTTAAAGAGAATAAATGAGGTTAAAGAAAGAGGAGGTATTGCTGCTTTTAGTGGTACCCCTCAAGCTGCAATTAAATTTGAAAAAATACTTAACAATTCTAAGATTGATTTATTTTTTCTTCAAGGAACAGTCGTATCAACTGAGCATCTTGGTTTGGATGGCCAGAAAACCTTAAATATTAAAAATCTCTGTCAATCTTTGAAAGTACCTGTCATAGCTGGTAATTGCGTTACCTATGGAGTGGCTAAACTTCTTATGCAGGCTGGAGTTGCAGGATTAATGGTTGGTATAGGCCCTGGAGCAGCATGTACTTCAAGGGGCGTATTAGGAATTGGTATCCCTCAAGCAACTGCTATTGCAGATTGTAGTTCTGCCAGAGATGATTATTTTAAAGAAAGTGGTCGTTATATTCCTATTATCGGAGATGGAGGAATTGTCACGGGTGGAGATATTTGTAAATGTTTAGCATGTGGTGCAGATGCTGTAATGATTGGTTCTCCAATAGCTAAATCCTCAAATGCTCCTGGTAAAGGTTTTCACTGGGGGATGGCTACTCCAAGTCCGATATTGCCAAGAGGTACAAGAATTGAAGTTGGGTCTACAGGATCCTTAGAGAGAATAATTAAAGGACCTGCCTTGCTTGATGACGGTACACATAATTTATTAGGGGCTATCAGAACATCAATGAGTACTCTTGGTGCTAAAAACATTAAAGAAATGCAAGAGGTTGAAATTGTTATTGCTCCATCACTCTTAACAGAGGGTAAGGTTTATCAAAAAGCTCAGCAGATTGGGATGGGTAAATAGTTTCATTAAACAAAAATCATAAACATTAGTTAATCAACCATTAAATTGAACTTTTTCCGTATTTGGAGTTATTATTAAATAATGGGGGCAACCCCATACTCCTCACACACTAAATTGCCCGATTAATCGGGCTTTTTTTGATATTTTTGTTACTTATATTATTTTATCTGTAATGAAATCATCACTTAAAAGAATTGCCTGCTAAATTTTTTAAAAAGGAATACTTAAATTATGTCATCAGCTCCAGCCGTAACTGATTCTTCATTTGACAAGGATGTACTTCAAAGTGATCTACCAGTATTGGTTGATTTTTGGGCACCATGGTGTGGTCCATGTAGGATGGTCGCACCAGTTGTAGAAGAAATCTCAAAAGACTTTGAAGGGAAAATTAAAGTTTTTAAATTAAATACAGATGAGAATCCAAATGTTGCAAGTCAATATGGAATAAGAAGTATTCCAACATTAATGATCTTTAAAGGAGGTCAAAAAGTTGATACTGTGGTTGGAGCCGTTCCAAAAGCAACTCTTTCTAGCACGTTAACTAAGCATTTATAAAAAAAACTTTGCACAAAATTGGACTTATAGATTATGGGATGGGTAATATTCATTCCGTAACAAAATCATTAGAAAGTCTTGGAGAAGAAACAATATTAATAAAAAACTTTAATGAATCTAAGGCTTGTAAGGCATTAATACTTCCTGGGGTTGGTGCATTCGATCCTGCGATGATAAATCTAAAAAGCACCGATTTGATAACTGATTTGAAAAATTGGATCGATAGTGGAAAGTCTTTTTTGGGAATTTGTTTGGGTTTACAACTCCTTTTTGAATCTAGTGATGAAGGGAAAGTTCAAGGACTTGGAATTATTAAGGGTAAAATACATAAAATTCCCAATATTGTTAATCAGAGAATACCCCATATGGGTTGGTGCCAACTTTTACCTACAAAAACCAACACCTTACTTGAGCTAGATGAATTAAATAATTGGGTCTATTTTGTGCATTCCTATCATGCAATCCCAGAAGACTTTAATATTATTGCAGCTCAAGTAAATTATGGTTCTGAAAAATTAACTGCAATAATCGAAAATAATAATTTATTGGCATGCCAATTTCATCCAGAAAAATCTGGTAAAACAGGAGAAAAACTTTTGAGAAGATGGCTTAGTAATATTCAGTAATCTAAATACAGATGAAGACAAACTTGAAATTAATAGGTGGCAAAAGACTCCAAAGTCCAAATGATATTAATACCAGACCTACAACTTTAAGAGTGAGAGAGGCTATATTTAATATATTAAAGAATAAGGTTGAAAATAGTAACTGGTTAGATTTATTTAGTGGAACAGGAGCTACAGCATGTGAAGCATATAATCATGGAGCAAAAAAAATTATTGCTATTGAAAAAAACAAAAATAACTCAAAAATTTGTTTAAAAAATCTACTTTCTTTACAAGATATAGAAAATAGAAAAAATGACATTGATGTCATATGTAAGGACGTTTTGTATTGGACAAAACCAAATTACAAGAGGAACTTATCATCTAAAATTATTGATTTAAACAAATTAAAATTTGATTTTGTTTATCTTGACCCTCCATACAATGTTAATTTCCATGAATTAGTCTTAAATCAAATATTTAGTTGTAATTTCTTGAAAAAAGATTCACTTGTTATTTGTGAACATTCTCCGAACTTAAATATTAAAAAAGGTACTTTATGGGAAACTATAGATATTAGGGACTATGGGCAATCAAGATTAACATTTTTAATCAATGTCCAACATTCCTGAACCCCTTCTGTATTGATTCCATGCACTTACGAACAATCCAAGAAGAGTTATTGGAACTAACCCTAAAACAATCCCACAAAGAAGAGGCTCGATCATTTGTTTGCCTTTTTTTAATTTCTTAATCACAATTGTTACATAGAGACTATTTTTTGTGTCAACATCTTCATCATCTGCAGCAGAAAGAGTCATTAAAAGAGAATTATTGAAAAAATTTTTTATTTTTCTTATTTTTTTAATAATATCTTCCTCAATATTTTTCTTTAATTATCATGAAAATAATAAATTTATTATTGATACTCTTGAGCTTAGTGGATCTGCTAAAGAAGGAGATTCTATTTTTAAGGTAAATTGTGTCGGATGTCATGGAATCACAGCAAGAGGGTTGGTGGGACCAGACTTGCACTCAATAACAAAACGTTTGACTGACAAAGAGATAATCAAACAGGTTACAGGCGGCCTCACACCACCTATGCCTAGTTTTGAAATTGATCCTGTGAATATGTCTAATTTATTAAAATATTTACACAGTCTCGAGTGAATTTGGAGAAAAATTTTTCAAAATTATACATAATACTAGTTGAACCAAATGGTCCTTTAAACGTTGGGAGTGTTGCGAGATTATGCTCCAACTTTGAAGTCAAAGAATTAAGAATTGTTTCTCCAAAATGCGATATATTTTCTTTAGAAGCAAAAAAAATGGCTGTTAAAGGCCAAATATATCTTGATAATTGCAAAATCTTCGATAATCTAAAAGATGCTTTATCTGATTGCGATTTGGTTCTAGCATCTTGTGGAAGAATTGATGTAAGCAAGAATTTATTTTTTGGATCTTCTGAAGAAATATTTAGTTGGATTTTATCTTTTAAAAAGATTAATAATTTAGCGATTGTATTTGGTAGAGAAGACAGAGGTTTAACAAATAATGAATTGCTTCTAGCAAATAAGACTTTTAATATTCCCACTTCTAAGACAAATCCTTCATTGAATTTATCTCATGCAGTTTCAATAGTTTTATATGAATTAAATAGGTCCTCTAAAAGAAATTCTAAAAAAGAATTAGAAATTTTTAATCTCGCATCATCAAAACAAATATATGATTCATTTATGGAGATAGAGGAAATGCTTTTGAGAGTTGGGTATCTTTTGAAACATACTTCTAGACCTAAAATAAGTAAATTTAAAAGTTATATTTTAAGGGCAAATACATCAATGCATGAAATAAATGTTTTAAGAGGAATTATCCATCAAATTAATTGGTTCTTGAACAATTCGAAAACAAATTAGTGTTTTGCAAATTAAATTAGATTTTATTTTTCTTTAGTTTTAATTTAATAGGGATATTTACTAAAAACATTTTCTGAAGTAACATCTATTGATTATTTGAAAATTTAAGAAAACTAAAACTGTGCCTACAACAAAGAAAAGAAGAGTTTTTCCTTTTACAGCAGTAATTGGTCAAGAAGAAATGAAATTGGCTCTCTTGTTAAATGTTATTGATCCAAGAATTGGAGGAGTGATGATAATGGGTGATAGAGGGACTGGAAAGTCTACTACAATCAGAGCCTTAGCTGATTTGTTGCCTGCAATCGATGTTGTTAAAGACGATCCATATAATAGTTCACTAGTTGATCCTGATTTACAAAGTAAAGAAGTTTTGGAGAAAATTACTCAAGGAGAGAATCTAGAAAGTATTCAAAAACAAGTACCTATGGTTGACTTGCCTTTGGGGGCTACTGAAGACAGGCTTTGTGGAACCATTGATATAGAGAAGGCTTTGAGCGAAGGTGTCAAGGCATTTGAACCAGGTCTATTAGCAAAAGCTAATAGGGGTTTACTATACGTTGATGAAGTGAATTTACTTGATGATCATTTAGTTGATGTACTTTTAGATTCTGCTGCTTCCGGATGGAATACAGTTGAAAGGGAGGGGGTATCAGTTCGACATCCTGCGAGGTTTGTCCTTATTGGTTCAGGAAATCCAGAAGAAGGTGAATTAAGGCCTCAACTATTGGATAGGTTTGGAATGAGTGTAGAAGTTAAGACTGTTAGAGATGCTGAACTAAGAGTTCAAGTAGTTGATCAAAGAACTTCTTTTGATGATAATCCTGATGCGTTTTCATTGAGTGTTGAGAAACAACAGGATGAACTTCAACAAAAAGTAATTAAAGCACAAGAAATATTAAATTCTGTTCAAATGGACGATGACTTAAGATTGAATATTTCTGCAATCTGCGGAGAACTAGATGTGGATGGTTTACGTGGAGATATTGTTACGAATCGATCAGCAAGGGCAATTGCAGCATTTGAGGGCAGAACTGAAGTCCAAGAAGATGATATAGCAAGGGTTATTTCATGTTCTTTAAGACATAGACTTAGAAAAGATCCCTTAGAACAAGTTGATTCAGGTGAAAGAGTTATTCAAGCTTTTTGTAAAGTATTTGATTTAGATGAAAAAGAAAATCTCGCAAAATTTCAATTGTCTGCTGAAGCTTAATAACTGTGAGAATAATTGGGATTGACCCTGGATTAGCTAGAGTTGGTTATGGAATAATTGAGATAGAGAATGAAAGAAAGATATTATTAGATTGCGGCGTTATTGAGACAGGTAAAGATAAAAAAGAAGAAGATAGACTTTATGAGATATTCCAAGATCTTACTGAATTAATAAATCATTGGAGCCCAACTGCAGCGGCTGTAGAAAAATTTTTCTTTTACAGGTCAAGCACTACCATTAGTGTGGTGCAAGCCAGAGGCGTGATTATGATGGTACTGGCCTCTAAAAAAATTCAGGTTAGTGAGTATTCACCTGCTCAGATAAAATTAACAATTGCTGGGTCTGGGAAGGCATCTAAGAAAGATATTCTTGATGCTGTTATGTATAACTTAGATCTTAACAAACCTCCAAAACCTGATGATTCAGCAGATGCATTGGCAATAGCACTCACGAAACTAAATGAGGAAGGCTTTAACTAAAAATTTAAAATGACGATCTTTGAAAATAAGAAATTGGAGAGGGATACGTTTAGAAAACTAAGAGATGGGATATCTCTTAATCAAAGAGAAAATGTAGAAAAGAATGTAAGATTATATATTGATTCATTTGTTAAGGGATATAAAAATATTGGTTATATAGCTATATATTGGCCTCTAAAAAATGAAGTTGATATAAGAAGTCTTAAGAAAAAATTCACTTTAGCTTTACCTAGATGTAAAGATAAAAAAGAGTTGTTTTTTTATCCATGGGACGAAAAACCTCTTACCAAAGATTCTGAGGGAATACTAAGTCCAAATAACTCTTCTCCATTGAGTCATTCGCAGATAAGCATGATATTTGTACCATGTCTTTCGGTTGATAAAAATTTAACAAGATTAGGTTATGGAGGTGGTTATTTTGATAAATTAAGGAGAGATAATGATTGGGGAAATGTTCCATGCATTGGAGTATTAACTTCTAATTGCGTAAGTACGATTCCATTAACCAGAGCTGAGTGGGATATTCCTTTATCTGGCTTCATCACAGAAAAAGAAATATTTGTATAATAGAAGACTCTTAACATGATTAATTTATAGCTTTAAAATGGAAAATCAGGAAAAATACAATAATTTATCAAAATTAGTAGAAAAGTTGAAGAAATCAGAAGATCCAAAAAGAAAGTATGAATATATTTTGTGGTTAGGCAAAAAATTGAAAGAGCCAGATAGTGAAATTCTTGTAGAAGAAAATAAAGTTAAGGGGTGCGTTTCAGAAGTTTTTGTTAAGGCAACTATTAAAGCCGGTAAATTATTTTGGGAAGGATATTCTGATGCTCTCATAACAAAGGGTTTGTTGGCCTTTTTAATAAGTGGATTAAATGAGTTAACACCAAATCAAGTTGTTGAAATAGATAAGAAATTCATAGAAGATACTGGGTTAAAAGCAAGCTTAACCCCTTCACGTTCAAATGGTTTTTTGAACATTTTATTGAAAATGCAGTCTCAAGCAAATGAATTTTTGTAGGCCTAATATTATAAAATTAAACTCAAAGTTAAAAGAAATAAAAAATGAGAAAATGCAAAATTGGGATTGTAGGTTTTGGAACTGTAGGTTCAGGGATTTATAAAATATTAAGTTCTGAAGTTGATTTACATCCAATCCTAAAAGAAATAGAAATTGCAAAAATAGCAGTTAAAGATCTTAATAAAAAAAGGGATATTGAGCTGGACAATAATTTATTAACTGATGATCCATTTACATTAATTAATGACCCCTCTATAGATGTAATTGTTGAAGTAATGGGTGGAGTTGATTTGGCGAAAGATATTATTCTGCAATCATTAAAATTAGGTAAATCTGTTGTTACCGCAAATAAAGCTGTCATTGCAAAATATGGAGAAGAAATATATAAAACTGCATCTAAAGAAGGAGTGTATATATTGTCAGAAGCCGCTGTTTGCGGGGGGATTCCAATAATTGAACCCTTAAAAAGATCATTAAAAAGTAACAGTATAAATAAAATGGTTGGGATAATAAATGGCACAACAAATTTTATTCTTTCAAAGATGGCAAATGAAAAAGCTGATTATAAGGAGACTTTAAAATTGGCCCAAAGCCTTGGTTACGCAGAATTTGATCCAACTGCAGATGTTGAGGGGCATGATGCTGCTGATAAGATTTCAATCCTTAGTGAACTCGCATTTGGAGGGAAAATCAAAAGAGAGGAGATAAATTCTGAGGGTATTAGTAAAATTAATCTCAAGGATATCGAATATGCCAATAAATTAGGATTTGAAATAAAACTTTTAGCGCTCTCCGAAAGGGGACAAACAAATAGTAATGATTCACTTGCTTTGAATATTTGGGTAGGCCCTTCTTTGATTCCAAAATCTCATCCATTGGCAACAGTTAAAGGAGTTAACAATGCCTTATTGATAGAGGCTGATCCTCTAGGAGAGATAATGTTGTATGGTCCAGGTGCAGGGAGTGGCCCAACTGCTGCATCTGTAGTATCAGATATATTAAATCTGCATGCCGCCGCAGTAAAAAAAAATAATTCAGTCGATCCATTGTTATCTTTTGATTTCTGGAGAACATGTCATATCATAGAATCTTCACAAATAAACAAAAAAAATTACCTTAGAATTATTTGTCTTGATAGTCCAGGCGTCATAGGAAAGATTGGAGATATTTTTGGAAAGAATAATGTATCAATTGAATCAATTGTTCAACTTGATGCAAGTGAGGACAAAGCAGAAATTGTAGTTATTACTCATGAGGTGAATAATGGAGATTTTGAAAAATCGAAACATGAAATAAATTCGCTAAATGAAGTTAAAATTATTGCAAGTCAATTAAGTTGTATTTAAGAAAATAGTTTGCAAATTTCTTAATAGCTTGGTAAACCGAAGTAAGTAAGTGTTTGATTTTAGAACCTTAATGATTCATTCAAAACTATTAGACAGTGAAAATAATAATTTAATTTCTTCTGAAAACCTTTATAAAGGTGCTTGTGTAAAAATTAAAAATAGCAATAAGACTTTTCAAGTAATTGGTATAAATATAAGTAAAGAAATTTGTTGGGTGAGAGAGTGGCCTTTTGCCTTTAATTCTAAAAAAACATTTGCTTTAGAAATAAATCAAATAACCTTACAAATTTTCTGCTCAAATAATTCTTCTGAAAAACTAAGTAATTATGAAATATGAACAAAAAAGTTGTTTTATCAATATTTATTATTTTAATTTCTTTTTTACAGAATTCTTGCAGCTCAAAAAGAATATCTAAAAAAATCATAGTAGCAAGTTCTGGAAAAATTGAATCTTTAGATCCAGCTAGAGCAAATACTCTTAAAGCAATTCAATTAATCAATTCTCTTGGAGACACATTATATGAATTAAATTCTGATGGAGAATTAATCCCTCAATTGGCCTTGGGGATGCCAGTTATTTCAAAGGATAGACTTCAAATAACTATTAATTTAAGAAAGAATGTTTTTTTTCACGATGGAACTGCATTTAACTCAAATGCTATGAAGTTTACCTTTGATAGATTCAAAAGAATTGGAACGATGAACTATATTTTAGGAAATAAGATTAAATCAATAGAAACGCCAAGTGAATATTCAGTCATAATAAATTTGAATAAACCATCAAGTTCTTTAAATGGTTTACTCACATCAGTTAATTTAACTCCAATATCTCCTACATTTTACAAACAATATTCTGATAAGTTTCTAAATGAAAAATTCGTTGGTACTGGCAAGTATGTGCTTACTAGTTTTTCTAATGAAGTTCAATCAATTGATCCATATTTGAATTATTGGGGTGAAAAGCCATTAAATAACGGTGTAAATTTTGTGGGATATTCAAATTCATCATCTCTTTTTGGGGCTTTAAAAAGTAAACAAATTGACGTGCTTTTATCAAATTCAATTGATGATAGTCAGAGAAAAAGTTTAAATAATTTAAGCAAAAATAAACAGTTTAATGAAGGTAATAGCCCTTTTATCGAATTAAGCTTTATAAGCCTTAAAACTAGTTCTTATCCATTTAGTAATCTTAATTTAAGACTGGCTTTGGCTAAAAGTCTTAATAGAAAATTAATTAGTGAGAAAGTAAGTTATGGATTACGGAAGCCTTCTAGATCAATTATTCCTCCTATATTAAAAAAAGATAATCAAGAACCATGGCCTAAATATGATTATTTAGAAGCGAGAAGTTTATTGCAAAAAGAAAATTTTTGTAATGGAAATATTCTTAAAATACCTCTTACTTATAGATCTAATGTTCCTGCTGACAAGCTTATTGCCCTGACATGGCAGGAAGAAGTTAAAAAATCTTTGAAAGATTGTATTGATATTGAACTAAATGGGGTTGAATCTACAACAGTTTATAAGAATCTAAGTTTAGGAATTTATACAGCAGTTATTCTAGATTGGACTGGAGCTTACTCAGATCCAGAAGCCTATCTCACCCCTCTTTTAAGTTGTAATGAAATAGTTGATGCAATATGTAAAAAAGGAGAATCAGTTTTCAGCGGTAGTTTTTGGGGATCTAATAAAGTGGAGAGTTTATTTCTTGAGAGTGAAAAAATAAGTGGAATGAAAAGATTAGAAAAACTTGTTGAAATTGAAAAAATAGCAGCAAATTCAATCCCTTACATTCCTATTTGGATATCCTCTCAAAAAGCATGGTCTCAAAATAAAATATCAAAACCTAATTTTAATGGTGCAGGAATAATTTCATTGAGTGATCTTAAGTTAATTGATGAGTAGAAATTTAAATAAAATACTAAATTATTTTTTATTAAAAATTTCATTAATACCAATAATGTTATGGATAATTTCTTCATTAGTATTTATTTTATTGAGAGTTGCTCCCGGAGATCCTGTCGATGCCATACTTGGTTCAGGTGCCGACGAGATTTCAAGAGAATTTCTAAGAAATAAATTGGGGCTAGATGTACCTTTAATTAATCAATATTTTTCATATATTAAGAATATTGTGCACTTAGATTTTGGCCAATCTCTTAGTACCCAAGAGCCAGTACTAAATATTATTCTTAAATCATTGCCTGCAAGTCTTGAGCTTGGATTCTTTTCAATAATTTGTGCAATGCTAATTGGATTTCCCTTAGGATTTCTTGGGTTAAGAAATAGAGGTAATAAGGGAGATTATATTGGAAGAATATTTGGTATTGCTACATATGCGATTCCTCCTTTTTGGGGAGCAATGTTAGCTCAATTAATATTTTCGGTGTCTTTTAATATTTTCCCAATTGGTGGTAGATATCCAATCTTTCAGCAACAACCTCAAATTACAGGTTTTTTTGTTTTAGATAGTATTCTTTTAAAAAATATTATTGCTTTGAAAGATAGTCTTTATCATCTCGCACTTCCTTCTATTACACTTGGCTTTCTTTTAAGTGGTATATTCAGCCGATCATTAAGAGTAAATTTGGATAAGACATTAAAAAGTGACTATGTAAATGCTGCTTTTTGTAGAGGAATATCGAGGAAAAAAATTCTTTTAAATCATGCATTGCCAAATGCTCTATTGCCAATTGTCACTATTTCTGGATTGACTATTGCTTCATTAGCAGGAGGAGCTCTATTGTTTGAAGTAACTTTTTCATGGCCAGGTATTGCTTTAAGACTCCATGAAGCAATTTCCCAGAGAGACTATACCTTGGTTCAAGGCATTGTAATTTTTACTTCTATGCTAATTGTTTCTTTAAATCTCTTTGTGGATATTTTAATTGCGTATTTAGATCCAAGAATTGAATACTAATTTTTTGAAACTTCTTTAATATTTTCAAGATCTAAAAGATGGTAATCAAGTCCCATTTCACTTTGGTTCTTAATTACATTTGGGATTTCTTGGTCCTTAACATTTTTTAAAAAATTAACTATAAATTGCGCGGATAAACTTTGTATTAAAATTGGATCTGAACCAATTAAAGATTTATTTATTTTAAATACATCATTATTTTCTGAGTAACTTTTAGTTATTCTGATTGGAGAAAAATGGCTTGCCCCTTCAATAATTAGAAATCTATTAGATGGATTATTTAAAGCAGAAAAAACTCTAAATTGTTCATTCATTAGAGGTGTGATAAGGTCATATGTGCCACCTATGAGGAGAGTTGGTATTTCGATACCAGAACTATTTTCTTTGTTCCATAATAAACTGCCAAACGAATTAAAGCCTATTATCGCACTTGCTTTATTATCTTTTTCTATCTCAGAGAATGGAATTTCGCTTAATTGACATTGAAGTAGTTTTGATAAATTTGTTAATGCAAAGTCTTTTAATGCGGATTTACATATTTCCCCTAGTTGTTCGGTTGGTTTATTACCCTCATACAAAAGTGCTATTAGGGCACCAAGTGAATGTCCCATTAAGATATAGGAATCATTAGGTAAATCAAATTTCCCATTTTTATGAGCTTTTAACACAGCTTCCAAATCTTTGATTCTATATAGGAAAAAGTCCGTACTTCCTGGGATTGCTTCCTTACCCTCGAGTACTTCTACAAAAGTTTTTAAATTACTACCTTTATGATCAATAAATGCTATTGGCCAACCCCTTTTTGTTAATTCTTTTCCTATCCATTTGAAATTATTAATTTCTCCTCCAAGTCCAGGCATAAAAACTATCAGTTCTTTATCATTATCTATTTTGTTACTTTTCCATATTTCGATTTCAAAAGGTTTTACTCGGTGAGAAGCATAAATTTTTTTATTTATCTTTATAAGTTGTGAATTTAATTCATTTTCAGTATTTTTAAAATTCTCCTTTTTTGTACTTTCAAGATTATTTAATTTTGATATGAGATCTTGTTGCATTGATAATTCATTTTTCCAAGATGAAATTATTAAAATTAAATTATCGATATCTAATGAAATTTCTTTTGAGGGTAATGCTTTTATAATGTCAAAAGTTGAAACTTCTTTTTTCTCATCAAGTAAATTTTCTATAGTGTTATAAATTTCTATTCCATCAGTGTCATTTGGAACTGTAATGGTTTTGCTTAATTCTGTGAGAATTCTACGCCCTATCCAACTTCTCAATACTTCTCTATTTAATCCTTCTTCCTTGAAAACTGGAAAATTTAAGAATTTTGATAATTCAAAAAATTTGATTAATCTATTTTTTTTTAACCAATCTGTTAATTCTGTTGAATCATCTTTGTATTTTTCTAATTTTGATAATTGTTCTATAGTTAAAGGGATTTGCATCTCCTCAAAGTTAATATTTATCTTTTGAGCCGCCTTTGAACCATCATTAAAAAATAACCCACAAAAACCAAAAAATATTATAAAAATGTATTTCACCAGTGATTAGTCTAAATAGTTTACAAATGAGCAAAAATTGGTGGATTCAATTTCCGTATCATTTGAGGTTAATAACCAAGATAAGATTTTTTGCTGCATTTGGAGCAGGAGGTGTAATTTATTTAACATCACTTATTTTTAATAACCTAGGATTATCGGCAACAGATATTGGACTGGGATTTACCATTTCAGCAATAATTGGAACCGTATCAAGATTCTTTACAGGTAATTATCTTAATAAAACTGGGAAAATACAATTTCCGATAATTACTTCTTCAATAATAAGTATTGCCGCTAGCTTATGCCTCATTTTTTCAAGAGATACTTTTTTGTACATAATTGGACAATCACTTGTTGGGGCTGCTGCTGGAATATATTGGCCAGCTGCCGAGTTTGGGGTGCCCTATTTTTGCCATCATATCGAAACACGAAAAGCATATGCTCTTGTAAGAAGTTCTGAGGCTTTAGGGATATTTCTAGGAGTATTCTTAGGTGGTTATATGACGAATTTTTTGTATTCTAAATCAATCTTTATTAATGATATATTTTGCATGGTAGTTATCACATATTTAATATCTAGGAATAGTTCTTCTATTAAAAGAAACTTAGAAAATTTCCAAAAAAAATTTGTAGATCCAATTAATCAGGGACAATTGAAATGGAATAAAAATTCAACAATAATAATTTTATCTATTTTATTGATAACTACCTCTTTAGCTCTGATTCAAGTAACTTTGCCTCTGGATCTTGTTAAAGGTGGAGTATATCGCAATGCATTAAGCAAAGAAATTATTAGTCTTATAATTTCTATTCAATTAATTTTATTGTTGTTTTTACAATGGCCTATTGGATCTTGGATATCAAAAAAAGGTAGATTATTTGGATTGAAATTTAGTTTGATAAATTTCTCTTTCGCTTCATTTTTATTATTTATTTCTAGTTATTTAAATATCCCAGCTTTTTATTTAATTTCTTTTTCATTGATATTAGTAAGTTTAGGGACTGCTTCATTTCTCCCCACATCAACAGATATCGTTTTCAGAATAGCTCCTTCAAACAAAAAAGGTTTTGCTCTTGCTCTATTATCACAATGTTTCGCTATGGGTTATTTTTTTGGACCATTTATTTCAGGACGTATATTAGATCTATTTGGTTATGCTTCAGTAATCTGGCTATCTATTTCTTTTGCTTGCTTTATGATTTTTGCAATCCTATTTAAGAGATTATTTTAATTAATTTTTTCTAATTCAATAATTCTTCTCTCTCTTAAAAATAAGAAAAAAGGTGCAGAGAATGCGAATGCTATAAGAAAAGTTCCAATGTATACAACCCACATATTCTTCATGTTCAGTTTTTTGGATTCATTAACTATCCATATAAAAATAGCGCTTGCACCTACTAATAAGTCTCTAGAAATTGACTGAGCTGCAGGGTTTGCATTCGCTAAAGAAATGAAGTTATTTATATCAAAGCTGTTTCCGTATTCCCTAGCAAATTCGAAATTTGCCATCATTGGCAGGACAGCACCCAAAATTGATAGAAAAAGGTAAAGATAAGATAGTATCTGTTTATTATCTTTTAAAATGTTAAATGAATTCACTTTTCAAAAATATTTCTTTTAATAATAGTATTTAAAAGCTTATGGTTGTTGAAAAGAATAATAAAGTTGAAGACTATAAATTTAAAAAAGGAAATTTAAATTTTGCAGTTGTTGGTCATGTTGAGTGGATAAATTTCTTGAAGGTCGATCAATTACCAAAACCAGGCGTCATTTCGCATTCTGAAAAATCTTTTGAGTATCCAGCTGGTGGTGGCTCTATTATTGCGAAAATACTTTCTGATTTAACTTTAAACCAAATTCATTTTTTTACGTCATTGGGTAATGATGATTATGGAGATAAGTGTTTCAAGATTCTCTCTAATATGGGAATAAATTTGCATGTTGCTTGGCGTGATAAACCGACTAGAAGAGGGTTTAGTTTGATTGACTCTCAAGGTGAAAGAGCAATAACAGTTATCGGAGAAAGGTTAGCTCCAACTCATAAAGACCACTTAGAATGGAACATTTTAAAAGAAATGGACGGAATTTTTATTACCGCATCTGATTCAGAGATTTTTAAAATGGCTAGATCAGCTTCAATTCTGTGTACAACACCAAGGGTGGGTTTAAATACAATTAATAAATCAAATATCCTTTTAGATGGATTAATAGGCAGTAATCTTGATCCCGGGGAAGCTTTTTCATCTTCAGATTTATCGTTAAAACCTAAATATATTATTAAAACTGAGGGAGATAAGGGAGGCATAATATTTCCAGGAGGAAGATATGAGGCTCTTAAAAATAAAAAATTAAAGGTTGATTCTTATGGATGTGGCGATTCTTTTGCTGCTGGCATTCTTTTTGGAATGGCATCTAAATGGGATATAGATAAAAGTTTAAATCTTGCTAAAGTAATGGGAAGAAACGCTAGTGAATTTTTCGGCCCATATGCAAATAATGATGAAAAATAATTGAATTAAAACTTTCATGAGCAACTTAGAAAATAAAAATAAAAATATTCTTGTAGAAAACCTTATTGTTTTCTTTTTATTTACTGTTTTTTTAGTTTTTAAATCTTTAAAAACTTTATCTAGAATTTTTACTTATGGAATCTTAAAAAAAGAAATTTTAACTACTAAAAGTAACTTAGGCGTAGATATTAAAATAAAAATTAAATAGGTAATGAATATATTTTTAGTTTTTATAATTTTTGGAGTTATTTTTTTGGTCTACAAAAAAATAAAATCTAAAAAACCAAAGAACTTAAAATTAGACAAATTTAAAAATAAATTTCAGAGTACGCAAACAAATATTGAGAGAATTTTTTTAAGAGAGGAAGAAAAAACCTTTTCAAACCCTAATATAAATATCTATATTGGAAGTTATGATAACGAAGATAGTATTAATAGAAAATCTAATATTCACAGAGCAAGGCTTTCAAAATTTAAGAAATCCAGATTAAATGGTGAAATGATTTTTCAAGATGATGAACAAAAGATTTATAAAATTAATAATGGAAAAAAAGTTTACTTATAGATTTTGTTCTAACTACACTCAAGACTTTCTCTTGTTGAAACGCCCGTTGTTGGGTTGATCCCATCAGCAATTTCACAAAGATTTCTCTGATCTTCGCTGTCAAGAATAGCGTAAGAAAAATCTGCTCCTTCTATTTGAGCTCCTGCAAAACTGCTACCTGATGCGATCATATTTATTAAAACAGCATTTCTAAGATCTGTTTTTTGGAAATTAACTCGATCAGAAAGTGTATCGGTCAGGTCGATTCCATTTAAATTAGAACCTTTTAAATCAGATAGGGTTAAGGTTGTCCCATGTAAATCAACGTCACTAAAATCTGCGTCTCTTGCAACTGCTCCAGCTATAGAAGACAAATGAAGATCCTCTCCATGGAAATCAAATCCTGTAATATTAGATCTTACATAACTTGGAACTTCATCTCCCTCGCCTTTAACAGCTACATTTGCTCCAGCAAAAACTGGAGAGGATAAAACTAGGAAAGAAAAAGTTATGCATAAAAAATATCTTAAGAACTTAAAAGATTTCATACTAAATAATTCGAATATTATTATTTTATAACAATTAGATAATTTTTAAAATTGATATATAAATTTGGAATACCTTTTTAAGATTATTTAACACTATAAATTTTAAATCTAGGTTCTAGATTAGTTATACAATCTAGAAGTTTTTTATTATCTTTGCTATTCGTTACCTTGAATTCAGATTCAACTGTACCGCCTTCATCTCTAATGGCTTGATTTAAAACAATGGAACCGTTTTCGTCAGATACGGATCTATGAAAAGTTCCTCTAGGTATTCTTAGAATATATCCGCAAGATTCTAATCTAACTTTATAAAAAGGATAATCCCAACCAAAATTGACAAGAAAAAATGTTCTACCTCCAGAGATAGCTAATAGATTATCTTCTTGATTGTGATGGATGTAAAATTGCCAATTATTAAAATTTTCATCATTTGGAGGACTAATCGCAGGACCACTGTGAATAACTAGATCTCTATAATTTGATTCATTAACACTAATATCAAAAAATCTGACATCTTTTGTATCGCGAAATTTTTCATAACTTATCAATTCAAACATTTTTGATTTATTTGATTTGATAACTGGAATTTCTAAACTTGAATTCAATTTTCTTTGTAGATTAAACAAATGAAAACAGATATATATATCTAAGAACGTATCAATTAACACTAAAAAAGAAACATATTATTATTTATGTTTTTTTTGATATGTAAAAAGATTAAAAATCGTGTGTTTATTTAATTTCAAGGGGTTTGATTTCCCAGGATAAAGTATTTTCTAAATTATTTTTTCCTATAAAGTTTCCTGTAATTACAGAGGTTAAATTAGATTTTGAAGAGGATACCAATGTTAAGTATCTATCATCTATTAATCCTTTCCCGCTGGGATCAAATCCTCTCCAACCAGCACCTGGAATATATAATTCGGCCCAAGCGTGTAAATCCAACTCAGAGGGTAACGGATCTTCAAAATGATAACCACTTACAAACCTACTTGGGATACCTATAGACCTGCAAGCTTCAACCATCAGCATTGCTAAATCTCTGCATGAACCTATACGTTCTCTAAGTGTTCTGCTGGCCGGCCATGCTGGGCCTGTATGTCTTTTGGTATATTTAACACGATCTTGAATAATTTCTATTAGCTGGTAGGTAAATGATAATGCGTTATTAATGC
>CACBVE010000004.1 GCA_902542595.1 uncultured Prochlorococcus sp. | reverse complement strand
AACTTATGAGGGAAAGGCCTAATATTTCGTCATTTCTAATTAGATGATGCAAATATGCACGAGAATACGACTTACAGGTTTCGCATTTGCAAGTTTTGTCAATTGGAGAAAAGTCATTTTTAAATCGAGCATTTCGCAAGTTCAATCTTTCATCATTAAAAAAAGCAGTCCCATGTCTTCCTAGTCTTGTAGGCAAAACACAGTCAAATATATCGAATCCATTTGCAACAGCTAAAGAAATTTCTTTTAAAGAGCCAATTCCCATTAAATATCTTGGTTTATTTATTGGTAGGAATTTCGGGACGTAATTAATTACACTATGTATTTCTTCGACTGCCTCGCCAACACTTACACCCCCCACTGCTATCCCAGGCAGATCAAAAGAACTTGTAAATTTCGCACTATATTCTCTTAATCTAGGATACTTACCGCCTTGAACTATACCGAATAATGCTTGATTGGATTTATGATGAACCTCAACACTTTTTTGTAGCCATGAATGAGTTCTTTCTAAAGAGTCCTCAATATCATTTTCATTAGCTGTGTGCGGAGGACAATGATCAAAAGCCATGGCAACATCTGATCCAAGATCCATTTGAATCTGTATTACTTTTTCAGGTGATAAAAATACATGACTACCATCTCTAGGATTTTTAAATTCCACGCCTTTATCAGAAATATTATTTAATTTGGCCAAGCTAAACACTTGATATCCTCCTGAATCAGTAAGAATAGGCTTAGGCCAATTCATGAATTTATGTATTCCACCAGATTCTTTAACTAATTTTTCTCCAGGTTGTAAATGAAGATGAAAAGTATTTGAAAGAATCATTTCTGATCCTGTCGAGGTTAACTGCTTAGATGAAATCCCTTTAACCGTTGCCAAAGTACCCACAGGCATAAATTTTGGTGTGTTTACCTGCCCATTTGGGGTATGAAATATACCAGTTCTTGCACTTGTATTACTGCAATTCGATGTAATTTCAAATTCAAACACAATAAATTATAAAATTTTTTGATTCTTTTTTACTAATCTACCCTATTATTTAATATTGAATCTATTATTATCTCATCAAAAAATATTTAATAAAAAATTTTGCAGGATCTTGGATTTTCTATACGATATTTCCAAAGATACCTTTTATTAATCCCGAATTTAAAAATATTGCACAATTTGCACCGCCTTTAGGATTTTTTATTGGAATAATACAGAGTTATATTTTTCTTTTTTTAAGAACAAACTCTTGGTCAATTTATACATCTGCATTAATTTGTTTGGCCTCAGGATATTTAATTACTGGTGGTCTGCACCTAGATGGTTTAATGGATACTTTCGATGGTATTTTTGCGGGCAAAAAGAAACGTTTAAAAGCCATGAAAGACAGTAAAGTTGGATCCTTTGGAGTTCAATCTTTAGTTTTTATAACTTTAATTCAAACTGCATGCATACTCAAAATTCAAAACCTAATATTTTTTGTTTTACCAATATGCTTATTTTGGGGAAGATTTTCAAATTTATTCTTTATAGAAAGATTTAAATATTTGAGTTTTAAGAAAAAATCTATTAGTCACAAAAAGTTTTGGAACGGCTTTAAAAAAGAATCTTTAATCTCCATTATTTTTCTTTTAATTTTTACTGCATATCAATTAGTTTCAATTACATCCCAAGCAATATTAATTAAATTTTTAATTCTTATTTTGATTGGTATTTTTCTAAGTTATTCTATCCCAAACATACTGGGAAATAAAATTGGAGGCTTCAATGGAGATGCGTGCGGTGCAAGTGTTGTACTAGTCGAAACTGCAATGTTATTTATGTATGCAATTCTTTTATAGGAAGTTCTAGATAGAAAATATTTTTCTTATCAAGATTATTTAATTTTTCAGTATTATCAATCGAAAAATTTTCCAGCAATCTCAATTCTCCTCCAATTTGTTTTGCTAATTTCCTTGCTAAAAAAAGTCCCACACCAGTGCCGTCCTTCTTCTTAGCAGCAGATCCTCTAAAACCTTTTTGAAAAATTTTTTCTTTTTCATTTTTGGCTATTTTTTTACCATCATCAAATATACACAGTCCTTTACTCGTAATTGCAAGTCCAATCTCAGCATCTTTTTGGGCATATCTAAACGCATTTTCTAATAAATTGGCCACAATTTCAGCAATTACAGCATATTTTGCCTTTAGTGGTGATACAGTCCAATCTGGCCAAAGAGAAGGTTCAGTCCAATCTCTATTATCTAAGTTCGCATTAGCTTTACCCCTTTCTAAAATTGGCCTCAATAAACTCTGAACTGTTATAACCGTTTTATTATCTAAATTTGGTGGTAATAATAATCTTTCCTCTCCAATTTCTAGAGGAAGTTGAACAGGTGAATTTAATTGCGCAAAAGAATCCATGTATTGATTAATTTGTTTTTGCTCTATTATCATGCGTTTAACTATTTCAATAGAGTCATCATCTGAACCAAGTCTTTTTATTAGTAATTTTGCATATGTCCTAAGAGCAGCCAATGGATTCCTTAATTGATGGATTATGACATTAACCTGATTTTTTAAATAATTGATTTCTTCATTTTTATTTTGACGTTCTAATTCGATAGAGACGCATTTTGCTAAAGATATTGAAAGCGCTTTTAATCTAGAATCAAGTGATACTGGCCAATTTCCCCCTTTCAAATCAGTTTCTACCCTAAGGACGCCAAGTAGAATATCGTTTTCTTGAAGCGGGTACCATCTTCTATTAGGAGATGAAACTTTTAGTGAAGGGTCATCTTCTATTGATAAGAGAAGCCTATCAATTTGTGGCCATTGACCAATCATTTCAAAAGATGCTTTAGTTCCTTGCTTAGCTGAGGCGAGATACATAACTAGATTAGTCACGCCCATTGAGCAACCAAAACTCTCTAGCTGTTTTATAATTAGTTCTTCAAATTTTTTTGAGAGATTCATGTTCAATGATATTTTGAGAAATTTTAAAAAAAAACTTGAAAAGGGCTTGTAAAATATGAAAAAAGTATTAAGATATATAAAGAGGTCTGACTTTAGCCAGCCTTAAATATGAATATTTAATCATATTTTACGCTACATCAGAGGTTGATGGGTCCTCTATGTAATTAGAAGTGAATTTAAAATCACATATAT
The DNA here is from genome assembly GCA_902542595.1 of uncultured Prochlorococcus sp. Lineage (GTDB taxonomy): Bacteria > Cyanobacteriota > Cyanobacteriia > PCC-6307 > Cyanobiaceae > Prochlorococcus_A. The sequence goes on along the minus strand of CACBVE010000004.1, from coordinate 32,196 downwards.
AAGATTAGTAAAAATAAATAAGACTAATCTCATTAATAATTTCAGGAGTACCAATCAATGTCAAAAAAAAGAAAAAGAATCAGCAGAAGAAGATTGGCTGGCCAAAGAGTAATGGCTCATGTACCTATTTATCATATCGAAACTGGCAAACATAAACCAGTTACAGCAGCAAGAAGATTCATAGCTGAAAATGGTCTTTCTGCGCCTTCAGTTTTTAATGTCAGAAGAAACGAACATACTACTGATAGGTTTTTTTGGGGTGAAAAAGGGTTATTTAGCGCTCAATATGCTGAAGAAAACCATTTTTTATTTCCATCACTTAAAGTTGTAGTTGAAGGAATTGGTGAAGAAAAAATATTTGAAGGTCTAGAACTTACTGCAGATGATTGGGAAGAGATTGAAGAATACGAATATGCTTTTGTTTAAAAAATATTACTTATATTTGAACTAATAAAATTAATTAAATTTGAATCAATTTGGTGATATCCATCGAATTCTAAAAATTCACAAAATTTAGAAGACTTACTTTTTACCTTTTCATAAATAATTCTAGAAGCATCTATAGGAACGACGTCATCTAATAAACCATGACTAACAATCAATGGCGCGCATTTTTCTCCCGGGAGCCAGTTAGGATGAGGATAACCACTACAAGCAACAATTAATCCAAAATTTAATTTAAATCCTGCATCAATTGCCATTGCCGCCCCTTGAGAGAACCCCAACAAAATTGTTTTGCCTAGTGGTATCTGATCAGTGTCAAATTTTTTTAATGTAACTAAAAGTTTATTTACTTCAACCTGAGCTCCATTCCAATCATGTGGGTATAATCCATACCACTGTCTTCCTTGACCACTTGGATGTAATCCAGGAGCCCTCAAAGAAATTACCTCAAAATCAAGATTTATTTTTTCTGTCATCTCCTTTCCAAAGGATAAAAGGTCATCCGAATCTGCTCCCCAACCATGTATCAAAATAATTCTATGAGTTGCAGTTTGAGAGCTAATCGAGACAAATTCATGATTGATAGCATATTTCATGTTTATATTCTTAAGTAAGTAAAATTTCCCATAATGTCACCATTAGCCTTAATAAGTGTCTCTGATAAAAAAAATATAGTCCCATTTTGTAGGGAGTTGGTAGAGCAATTCAACTATAAAATTCTATCAAGTGGAGGAACTGCTAAACATCTAATAGAGGCAAAAATTCCAGTTATTAAAGTTGCAGATTTTACTAATTCTCCAGAAATTCTTGGAGGAAGAGTTAAAACTTTACATCCAAAAATACACGGTGGAATATTAGCTAAAAGAACTGACGAGAAACATAAAAGAGATATAGAAGCTAACGATCTTGAGTTAATTGACTTAGTAGTTGTCAATTTATATCCTTTTAAAAAAACTGTAGATCAGGGATCTAAATGGGACGATGCTATTGAAAATATCGATATCGGAGGGCCCTCAATGATTCGTTCTGCAGCTAAAAATCATAAAGACGTTTCCGTTTTAGTGGATCCAAGTCAGTATCAAAATTTTATTGAAGAAAGTAAAAAAGGTAAATTAAATGACTCATATAAAGCGAAATTGGCCTTTGAAGCTTTTCAACATACAGCAGACTATGACACTGCAATATCTAATTGGATAAGAAAAGAAAGAGATTTACAATCTTCCAAATATATTGAATCTTATCCACTAATAAAAACATTAAGATATGGGGAAAATCCTCATCAAAAAGCCTTCTGGTATGGTTTAAGTAATATTGGATGGAACTCAGCAGAACAATTACAAGGTAAAGATTTAAGTTATAACAATCTTTTGGATCTTGAGTCTGCACTTTCAACAGTTTTAGAATTTGGATACGAAGGGAAAGGTGAACTTACAACCAGCACTTTTGCCTCTGTTATTTTAAAACACAATAATCCTTGTGGTGCCTCTATAAGTAATTCAGCTTCTAAAGCATTTTTGAATGCTTTGGAATGCGACTCAGTAAGTGCATTTGGAGGAATAGTTGCTTTTAATTCAAATGTTGATAGTGAGACCGCAATTCGCCTTAAAGATATTTTCTTAGAGTGTGTCGTTGCTCCATCTTTTGATGAGGAAGCTTTAGAAATTTTAAAAGTTAAAAAGAATTTAAGAATTTTAAAGTTTTCAAAAGATCAACTTCCAAAAAAGAATCAAACTTCTACTAAATCAATAATGGGAGGATTACTAGTTCAAGATACTGATGATAGTAAAGAAAAAACTGAAAATTGGATTTCAGTAACTAATAAAAATCCGAGTAATCAAATTAACTTAGATCTAAATTTCGCATGGAAAATTTGTAAACACGTGAAATCTAATGCAATTGTTATTGCAAAAGATCAAAAAACTATTGGTATTGGAGCTGGACAAATGAATAGAGTTGGAGCAGCAAAAATTGCATTAAAAGCAGCTGGAAGGTTATGTTCTGATGCTGTCTTAGCCAGCGATGGGTTTTTCCCATTTGCAGATACTGTAGAACTAGCAAATGAATATGGAATAAAAGCTATTATTCAACCTGGGGGAAGTCTAAGAGACCAAGAAAGCATTGATATGTGTAATTCGAAAGGAATCTCAATGGTATTTACGCAAAAAAGGCATTTTTTGCATTAAGTTATGTTGATTTTGGATAATATGTAATCTTGTTAGTTTTTCTAAATAAAGATAGCCTGCCTGGACCTGCACATAGAAAGTAGAGAGAAATAGCCCCATATATAAACGACAATTCGAAAGCATAATTATGTCCTTCAACTACTGCAAGAGGAAAACCTTCTAGTCCAGTATCAAGGAGATGAAAATAAACAGCAAATGCCATGGTGGAGAATAGACCAAGAGAAGAAAGCCTTGCAAAAATCCCTAAAGCCAATCCTACTGGGCAAACCAATTGAGTAATTGCTGCTCCAAAAGTCCAAATAACAGGATCACCTGGCAAAAATGGGAAGTATTTACCAACTACAAATTCAGCAAAACCCTGAGGATCCTGAAGTTTCTCTAGACCGTGATGAATCATCAAAGCACAAAAACCTATTCTTAGAACAAAAATCGATAGTTCACCAAGGATATTAACTTCTGAACTTGAAGCTGAATTAGCAACTACAACTTCAACTTTTTGGGGAGCTTTAGTTCTATTCATACTTGCTGTTTGCACCTGATTAGTTTGTGATTTGTCTTCCATACTTCATAATTTTTTTAGTATTCTAGTTAATAAAGTAGATCTTTTGGAATGATCTAACTAATAAATTAAAAAATTTAAGCAAAGTTATAAGTTATTTTTCAGTTTTACGAAGCTATATCAATTAACTTTTCAATAACATCAGCAACGACTCTATCAGGAGTAGATGCACCAGAGGTGATCCCAACATTAATATTTCCACTAGGTAAAAAGTTATTTTTAAGTTCTAAATCTGACCCTAGTGGTTTATGTAGTATTGAGTTTTCTTCAACTGATATCCTCTCAGGAGTATCTATATGAAAAGAAGAGATATTCTTAGTTATTGCTATTTCTTGTAAATGAGTAGTATTAGAAGAATTGAAGCCTCCTATAACGACAAGGATATCAAGATCTTCATCTACTAAAGAAAACATTGCATCTTGTCTTTCTTCAGTAGCATCACAGATTGTATTGAACGCTAAAAAGTGACTATTTAAGTTTTCAGGTCCAAATTTTTTTAACATTGTCCTTTCAAAAACTTTTCCAATTTCCTCGGTCTCGCTTTTAAGCATAGTTGTCTGGTTAGCAACTCCGACTCGATCTAAATCTTTATCAGGATCAAATCCATCGGAACAAGCTTTAGCAAATTTGTTCATAAACTCATTTCTGTTTCCTCTCCCATGAATATATTCAGATACATAGTTTGCCTCTTCTAGATCAAGTACTACTAAATACTTTCCTGCAAATGAGCTGGTCGCAAGAGTCTCTTCATGCTTAAATTTTCCGTGAATTATAGATGTGAAAATATGCTTTTTATGTTTCTCAACAGTATGCCAAACCTTAGAAACCCATGGACAAGTAGTATCGATAATATGACATCCTTTCTCATGAAGGAGTTTCATTTCTTGTACAGTCGCTCCGAAAGCAGGCAATATAACTACATCACCATTAGAAACTAAAGAAAAATCTTTGATTCCATTTTTAGCCGAAATGAATTTTACATTCATTTTTCTTAAATGATCATTAACTGAGGGATTATGGATTATTTCATTTGTTATCCAAATATTTTCATTAGGGTAATGTCTCCTAGTCTCATAAGCCATTGCTACAGCTCTTTCAACTCCCCAACAGAAACCAAAGGCTTGAGCCAACTTAATATTAAGTCTGCCTTTAGTGTAAGAAAAACCATTATCCCTGATAGAACTTATCAAATCACTTTGGTAAGCTTCTTCTAACGCTTGAGCTCTTTTTGTTGGAGAATCGAAACCCCTTCTGTTATATCTATCAGAATGGTGAAGAGATCTTCTAAAAGCTTGAGTATCCATCTTCTGATATTACAACATTTTAAATAATTTTTTGTAAAAAAAAAAGAAACCTGACATACGTCAGGTTTCTCAATCAACTTTAAGTTAGATTATTTAGCAGATGCAAAGTCTGGATATGCTTCCATTCCATGCTCTCCAATATCTAGACCTTGTGTCTCTTCCTCTTCAGATACTCGGATTCCTCCAAATAATCCTCCAATTACAGACCAGGCAATCCAGCAAGTAACTAGTGTCCAAATAGCATAAGCTGCGGCACCAAGAGCTTGAACTAGAAGAAGATTAATACCTCCACCATTGAACAATCCCATACCTGCTCCATCTCCTTGTACAGCTGTACCCCAAAGGCCGATCACCACAGTCCCCCATACACCACAAACTCCGTGAACAGAGAATGCACCTACAGGATCGTCGATCTCAGCAGCATCAAGTGCTGCAACAGAAAATACAACGATAATTCCACCTACTAGTCCTGCAAACCAGGCTCCAGCAAGAGTCATATCACCACAACCAGCGGTGATACTAACCAAACCAGCAAGGATTCCGTTAATAATCATTGTAAGATCAGGCTTACCAGAAGTTAATGTTGAAACAATAGTTGCTCCAATAGCACCAGCTGCTGCTGCCAAAGTAGTAGTTACAGCAACATATGGAACCCATTGGTCCATAGCAAGTTGAGAACCGGGGTTAAATCCATACCAACCTATCCATAGGACTAATGCACCTAAAGTAGCTATAGCCATATTGTGACCTGGCATAGCCTGTGGTTTTCCATCAGAGTATTTGCCAATTCTAGGCCCAAGAAGCATAGCTCCTACAAGACCTGCCCATGCTCCAACTGAGTGAACAATTGAAGAACCAGCAAAATCAACAAAACCTAAAGAATCAAGCCAACCGCCATTCCATTTCCAGCTACCAGCAATTGGATAAATAAATGCAGTTAATACAATCGCAAAAACAACAAATTCTCCAAATTTAACTCTTTCAGCAACAAGACCAGAAACGATAGTTGCTGCAGTTCCTGCGAACGCAGACTGGAACAAGAAATCAACAGTTGGGACTAATCCAGCGTCAGTTACCATATCTGCAGTAACTGTTGGATCAAAAAATAAGCCTCCAAAATAGAGCCATCCGTCAGCAACACTTCCTCCGTACATTAATGAATAGCCGATAAACCAATAAGAAGTTACAGCTAAAGCGAATACGAATAGGTTTTTAGCAAGGATGTTGACTGCGTTCTTAGAACGGCACATACCTGCTTCAACCATAGCGAAGCCGGCGTTCATAAAGATCACTAGGATAGTAGCGATCAAAAGCCATAAATTGTTAGCAAGAAAAGCTGCATTCAACTCAGGTAAATCAGCAGCATGAGCTGAAAGATTAAAAATACCTAAACCAAACAGAGCTAAAGGAACAGTTGCAAGCCACAACATAGAGCGGTTTGAACTAAATCCTCGAATACTCCTCAAAAGGAGCATAGGTCCATTAACAAGACTTGCATCTTGAAGTCTGGACCTAGAGCGCCTTTGAGGCGTTTGCAAAGCAGTGGTCATAAAAAAAAATTAGATCTGCAAAAAAACAGTTTGTGCTGTTTCCTTTCAAATTTAAATTTATTCAAAAAACTTATCAGTGTCTAGTAGTTGTTGATACCATTTTTATAGTTGCATCTTAAAAAATATTTGGTAAATTTAAAAAATTATTTTTTAAAGGATTTCAAAATATCAATTTTTTTACTCATTTCAAAGGTTTAATTCCATTCCATGATACGTGATCTTTATCAAATACAAAAGAACAGGGGATTGTTAACATACCTGCACTAGAAGATTCGCTAAAAAGCCTGCCATACAAGGGATCTGCATCATATCCTGGGGCAAAAAATTCAGCATCTTTTCTGGTAATACAAGGCACTAAAACACTTCTACTTTTAGGAATTAATTCTTTTAATTCTATTAGGTGTTTTTGTCCTCTTTTCGTTACTGTATCTGGGAATAGAGCAATATTATTTAGCATCCAAGTAGTATTTTTTACCTCTATGTAAATGTTACGATTATCAGGATTTGAAGATTTTGGGGTTAAAAAAAAGTCAATTCTGCTTCTTTTATCTTTTCCATATGAAACTTCAGATGTAATTGTCTCTATCTCTCCGATTATTTCTTTTAGCAAGTTTTTCTCAATTACCTTTTTGATCAACTTATTTGCAAATAGTGTATTTATTCCAACCCAGACCTCCTCGTTGTATTTATCTAAAACACATACCTGTTCCCAAGTAAAAGGTAATTTTCTTTTTGGAGAGTTGGAAACACTTAATCTTACTTTTGCTCCCTCGGCCAAAAGTCCCTTCATTGGACCTGTATTAGCACAATGAGCGGTTACTACCTTGCCACTCTTTAATTTAATATCTGCAAGAAACCTTTTATACCTCTTAATTAAAACACCTTCAATTAATGGATCAAATTCAATTATCCGATCATTCATAAATATGTCGTTAGTTAAAAATCAAATATAATTGAAACTTAATCTTCTTGAAAAAAATCTTAGATAAATCCAAATGCATTCATTTTTAAAAAATAATGTTTTTTCAATTTCATTTGGTACTAGTCTTAGTAAATTAGCTGGATGTTTAAGACAAGTATTTATAGCTGCTGCTTTTGGGGTCGGGATAACATACGACGCATTTAATTATGCATATATAATTCCAGGTTTTTTGCTCATAATTATTGGAGGAATTAATGGTCCTTTACATAATGCAGTAGTTGCCGTTTTAACTCCTCTTAACAAAAAAAATGGAGGGATTGTTCTAACTCAAGTAAGCATAAAACTTTCATTACTGTTAATCGGTTTAGCTATACTGATTTACTTAAATTCAAGCTTATTTATCGAATTATTTGCCCCAAATTTAAGTTACGAAGCTAAATCTATTGCCACTTTCCAATTAAGAATTCTTACACCTTGTATCCCATTATCTGGTTTCATAGGTTTAAGCTTTGGCGCCCTAAATTCCCAAAAAAAATTTTTTTTATCAAGTATAAGTCCAGCAATAACAAGCTTAACTACTATAGTTTTTATTTTATTTGGTTGGATTTTAAACCAAGAAAATTCATCCTCAAATTCTCTCACTTATACAGGATTACTAGCTTTTGCAACTTTGACTGGAACTTTAATTCAGTTTGTTGTTCAAATTTGGGAAATAAATAAAATCGGCCTCTTGAGATTAGAATCAAACTTCCAAAAATTTAAAGATGAACAGAGAAGGATTTTTAAACTAATTATTCCTGCATGTATCTCATCAGGTCTGAGTCAAATAAATGTTTTCATTGATATGTTTTTTGCTTCCAGTTTTCAGGGAGCAGCGTCGGGACTAGCATACGGAAATTTTCTTATACAAGCCCCATTAGGAATATTATCCAACTCTTTAATATTGCCATTACTTCCAAAGTTTTCTAAATTGAGAAGTCAAGAAAACACTAGGGGAATCGAAAAAAAATTAATCATTGGAATAGAGTATTGTTTTTTGACAACTATATTTTTAAGTGGATTTTTCATAACATTTAATAACCAAATTGTAGAGTTAGTTTTTCAAAGAGGAGCTTTTGATTATTTAGCGGCATTAAAGGTAAAGAATATACTAATTGCTTATGCGGTTGGAATACCTTTTTATCTCTATAGAGATTTGTTAGTAAGAACTTACTATTCAATAGAAAAAACAAAATTCCCTTTTAAGTTGTCATTCGCAGGGATAATATTTAATGTTTTTTTTGATTGGTTTTTAATTGGTGCACCAATTAAGAATTTTGGAAATATTTCACCATATAATTTTGGAGTTGTAGGAATAATTTTATCTTCAGTAATAGTCAACTTTATAGTTTCTATTTTGCTTTCTTTCAATCTTCCCAATGAAGGTATTAATTTGCCTAACTTGGATTTATTTAGGAAAATAACACTAATGTTTTTAGCATCATTTCTAGACAGTACATTTTGTTTTAATTTTTTTAAAACTAGGAATACCTTAAATTCAAATTTCGGAGAATTTTTATTATTAATATTTGAATCTCTAGCTTTTTTTGTAATTTATTATTTACTTACAAAATGTTTGAAAGTAAATAAATTCAAAATTCATCAAAAAAGTTCTAGTTAAAAAAACTTTCCAAAATCTCTTCTAATTCAAAAATTTGTGAGGAAGTTACTAAATTAATAAGTGGAATATTTTTAACTCCATCTCCTACTTTTACATAAATTGCTTTCAAACTTATTTTTGCAGCCTCTGATGCGCCTTGATCTTTATTGCTGATACATTCAATAGCAAGATTTCTAGCTAAGCCAGCATCTCCAAGATATAAATTCCATTTTTCTATTTTTATAAAAATCTTTTCTGAAATAATATTTTCTAGGTCACTTATTTGTATCTGAGATTCCATAAATAAAAATAGATTTAATTTGATTGGATTTCTGAATCTTTAGGTTTTTTTATAATTACAAAAATTAAGTGGGTTGCTAAAAGAGTTGACCATAAAATTGCAAAATTGTTAAAAAAAGCTATTTCATATTTAATTTCTTTTAAAAGCCAAGTACCACTTACAACCGCAGTGAATATCATACAGTGAATCACAAAATTTACTATTCGAGAAAAATGCTTGTATGTGGGATCTTCTAAATCTCCATTTCCGTACCATTTAATAGGCATATTAATAATTAGATTGTTAATAATAGATATTTTACCTAAAATCTAGTTGACTAAGAGACCCTGAAACAGAGATATTACAAATTATGCGCCTGTAGCTCAGTGGATTAGAGCACCTGACTACGGATCAGGGTGTCGGGAGTTCGAATCTCTCCAGGCGCGTTTAAATTATGAAATATTCTTTTTATATTTTTCTAAAAAATATCGTCTATATTAGGGATATTACTTATCTAATTCAATGAATATTCTTCAAAACCTTAAAGAAAGTGATCCAGTAATATTAAATTTTATTAACTCTGAAAAAAATAGGCAGGAAACTCATCTTGAGTTAATCGCAAGCGAAAATTTCGCATCAATTGCCGTTATGCAGGCGCAAGGTTCAGTCCTTACAAATAAATATGCCGAAGGATTACCCCAAAAAAGATATTACGGGGGATGTGAATTTGTTGATGAAATCGAAGAATTAGCTATTCAGAGAGCGAAAAAATTATTTAATGCAAATTGGGCTAATGTTCAACCTCATAGTGGAGCTCAGGCAAATGCTGCTGTTTTCCTAAGTCTACTTAAACCTGGCGACACAATCATGGGGATGGATTTATCTCATGGTGGACACCTAACTCATGGGTCTCCAGTAAATATGAGTGGTAAATGGTTCAATGCAGTTCACTATGGTGTAAATAAAGAAACTAGTGAATTAAATTTTGATGAAATAAGAGAAATAGCACTTGAAACAAAACCAAAATTAATCATCTGTGGATATTCTGCTTATCCAAGAAAAATCGATTTTGAGTCATTTAGAAATATTGCAGATGAAGTTGGTGCATTCTTAATGGCTGATATTGCACATATTGCCGGTCTTGTAGCAAGTAAACTTCACCCAAATCCAATACCTTATTGTGATGTAGTAACCACAACTACTCATAAAACATTAAGAGGACCTAGAGGGGGGCTTATCTTGTGTAAAGATGCAGAATTTGGAAAGAAATTTGATAAATCTGTTTTCCCTGGAACTCAGGGTGGGCCCCTCGAACATATAATTGCAGCTAAAGCAGTTGCATTTGGAGAAGCCTTGCAGCCAGATTTCGTTAATTATTCCCAACAAGTAATTAAAAATGCAAAAGTTCTAGCTTCAACTTTAATAAATAGAGGTATCAATATCGTCAGTGGAGGCACTGATAACCATATTGTTTTACTTGATTTAAGAAGTATCAATATGACTGGTAAGATTGCTGACTTACTTGTAAGTGAAGTAAATATCACTGCAAATAAAAATACTGTTCCATTTGACCCTGAATCACCTTTTGTAACCAGCGGACTAAGGTTGGGAACTGCTGCTTTAACTACTAGAGGCTTTAATGAGGATGCTTTTGCTGAAGTTGGCGAAATAATTGCTGATAGATTACTTAACCCAGACGATTCACTGATTGAAAGTCAATGTAAAGAAAGAGTATTAACCTTATGTAATCGTTTTCCTCTTTATGAAGGCAAACTTGAAGCATCAATTAAATGAGTCCTAACTCCAAGGGAGTTGAAATTCTTTCTATTGGAACAGAGCTACTCTTAGGAAATATTATCAATACAAATGCTCAATGGATTTCTGAACAGTTATCCCAATTAGGCTTACATCACTTTAGGCAATCAACTGTCGGTGATAATTATGATCGAATAATAAAAGTAATTCAAGAAATATCGAAGAGAAGTAATCTTCTAATTACAACTGGTGGATTGGGACCCACCCCAGATGACTTAACTACTGAAGCAATAGCCAAATCTTTTAATGTATCTCTTTTTGAAAGACCGCTCTTATGGGATGAAATTAAACAAAAACTTTCAAACTCAAAGCTCCTGGACGATTCCTCTAGCTTAAGGAAACAATGTTTCTTCCCAGAAAATGCTCAAATTATTAATAACCCTAGAGGAACTGCCCCAGGAATGATTTGGGAGCCCGTAAAAGATTTTACTATCCTTACTTTCCCAGGAGTACCCAGTGAAATGAAAACTATGTGGAAAGAGACGGCGTATGATTTCATTAAAACCAAATTCTCAGATAATTATTCCTTTTTTTCAAATACTCTTAAATTTGCGGGTATTGGAGAATCAAGCGTTGCTGAAAAAATTAATGATCTATTAAATCTTAAAAACCCCACCGTTGCGCCATATGCAAACTTAGGAGAGGTTAAACTCAGAATCACCGCGCGAGCAAAGAACGACCTAGAAGCAAAAAATATAATTAAACCTATTAAAGAAAAATTAAAAAAAGATTTTTCAAAATTTATTTTTGGAGAGGATAATGATACTCTTCCTAGCGTTTTAATAAAAGAATTAACCAAGAGGAACGAAACTATTGTTTTTGCTGAATCCTGCACCGGAGGCCTTCTATCTTCATCACTAACCTCAATATCAGGCTCATCTCAAGTTTTTCAAGGTAGTATTGTTTCCTATAGTAATGAACTAAAAAATTCATTATTAAATATTTCTAAAGAAAAGCTTACAAAATATGGAGCTGTCTCTGAAGAAGTTTGTGAGGCCATGGCAATTAATGCAAAAGAGAAATTAGGAGCAGATTGGGCAATAGCAATTAGTGGAATAGCTGGTCCTAACGGAGGCAGTCAAGATAAACCGGTTGGACTTGTCTATATTTCAATTTCAGGACCGAATAATCATATAACTAATATAAAAAAACTATTTAACTCAACACGAAATCGAATAGAAATTCAAAGACTAAGTGTAAATGTGTGTTTGAACAGCCTCCGATTAATCCTATTATCGAATAGTAAGTAACTATTTTTACAAATTGAGTCAAGATACCCTATTTGATAAAGTTTGGGATTTACATAAGGTTTCAAGTCTTCCTGGAGGATCTGATCAAATATTTATTGGTCTTCACCTTATCCATGAAGTGACGAGTCCTCAAGCATTTGGTGCTTTAAAGGACAAAAAATTAAAAGTAAAATTCCCTGATAGAACTGTTGCTACTGTTGATCATATTGTGCCAACAGATAATCAGAGCAGGCCTTTCAAAGATAATCTCGCTGAACAGATGATTGAAACACTTGAGAAGAATTGCTTAGAACATAAAATAAGATTTTTTAATATTGGTAGTGGTAATCAAGGAATAGTTCATGTAGTAGCACCGGAATTAGGCCTAACTCAGCCAGGAATGACAATCGCTTGCGGAGATTCTCATACTTCAACTCATGGAGCTTTTGGGTCAATTGCTTTTGGTATAGGTACAAGTCAAGTAAGAGATGTTCTTGCTACCCAAACCTTAGCCATGAACAAATTGAAAGTGAGGCAGATTTGGTGTGACAATAAATTATCCAAGGGTGTTTATGCTAAGGATTTAGTCCTTCATATAATTAATAAACTTGGTGTAAAGGCAGGAGTAGGTTTTGCATATGAATTCGCAGGACCTGCGATACATGAATTATCCATGGAAGAAAGGATGACGATATGCAATATGTCTATTGAAGGAGGAGCAAGATGCGGCTACATCAACCCTGATGAAAAGACCTTTAGTTACATTAAAAATAAATTATATGCTCCAAAAAATGAGCATTGGGATAAAGCGCTCAGATGGTGGGAATCATTAAAAAGCGATGATAATTCAATTTATGATGATGTAATTAAATTAGATGCTTCTAAGGTAGAACCAACCGTAACCTGGGGGATTACTCCCGGCCAAAGTATAAGCATTAATCAACAAATCCCTCTTTTAGATGACTTATCCCCAAATGATAAATTAGTTGCAGAAGAGGCTTATGAATATATGAGTTTCAAGCCTGGACAATTAATAAAAGATACTCCAGTAGACGTTTGTTTCATAGGTAGTTGCACAAATGGAAGAATCAGTGACTTAAGAGTTGCAGCTAAAGTATTAAAAGGCAAAAAAATATCCAAGAATGTCAAAGCATTTGCAGTTCCAGGTTCAGAAAAAGTGGCAACTGAAGCAAAACAAGAAGGTATTGATCAGATTTTTAAGGAATCTGGATTTCAGTGGAGAGAGCCTGGCTGCTCAATGTGTTTAGCAATGAATTCAGATAAGCTTATAGGTAATCAAGTTAGTGCTAGTTCTAGTAATAGAAATTTCAAGGGTAGGCAAGGGTCTCCCAGTGGAAGAACACTTCTCATGAGTCCAGCAATGGTTGCTGCTGCTGCAATTAATGGCAAAGTCAGTGACGTTAGAGAGTTTATCAACTGATGAAATCAGAATTTACTCCACCAATTGGAAAAATTTCAAATATGAACGGGCAATGTATCTCCTTGATTGGTAACGACATTGATACAGATCGGATAATTCCAGCGCGTTTTTTGAAGTGTGTTAACTTTGATTCATTAGGTGAATCTGTTTTTGAGGACGATAGAAAAACTTTAAAAGGAAAGCATCCTTTTGATCTAGAGAAAAACAAAAATGCCTCAATACTACTTGTCAATAGCAATTTTGGATGTGGTTCCAGCAGAGAACATGCTCCCCAAGCACTTATGAGATGGGGTATAAAAGCAATCATAGGCGAGAGTTTCGCCGACATTTTTTATAGTAATTGTATTGCAATTGGAATTCCATGTTTTACGCTTCCTAAAAAATCAATACAGGAACTTCAGAAATATACCGATAATCAATCTTTATTTTTAGAAATTGATCTTAAAAATTCATCAGCAGAATCAAAAGATTTTAATTTCAATCTTGAGATTAAGGAAAGCTCAAGAAAAATGTTTTTAACAGGAGAATGGGATGCTACTTCGACATTACTTGACAATAAAAATTTAATAGAAAATAAATTTAACCAATTACCTTATATAAAATTTAATACTAATTTTTTATAGCTATTTAAATCCATAGAGACTAAAAGAAATTCCTCCTGCTTGACTATGCGGTTGATAAAAAACACCAAATTCATAAGATCTTTTTTTCCAATTTAAAGAGAGTTTAGAATCTATAAACTCTCCATAATCATCAGAATCATCTGTTAAGTTTAAGGTGCCAACGCTTTTAAGAATAACTGGTCCAAATAATTGTTGATCAAGACTGATATTTAGAGTAAATTTGTCATAATTATGGTCGAATTTAAAAACACTTTCTCCACGTTTCAATTTGTATAAAGGAAAAAGATTTAAACGAGTATAATCAAAAATTTTATTTTTAAAATTACCCAATATCAATTCCGGGCCTATACCAAAACCTAAATATTCCTGATGATTTCCATTTTCGTAGAAAGAATATGATGCCTCTAATCTAGTATTTAAACTTAATCCTCTATTTATTGGTTCAGGAATGTACTTATATGTAATATCGATAGATTTGTTTATAGGTTCTATATTACTGATTGGAAAATTCTGATCTAGAGAATAAAACAAGTTACCTTTCATGCTTGTCACTAGATTTTTTGTATTTAAAGCTTCAGCTCTTATTTTGGATAAACCTAAAGATAAAGTTTCTGTTTTCTTACTATTATTGACATACCAAGTATTTTCTTTTTGTAATTTTGACCCGTATCCTGAGTAAATCTCAGCTTCGCCGACAGTACCATTCCAAACTCTTTCTCTATAAATTCCATAAAAGCTTTTTTCCCATTTTGAATCTAAAAAATTTATTTCTTTAATCAATTTGGTTTTTAATCTAAATGCATCTGAAAATTTATCAAAATCAAGAGTATTTAAATTCTTATCTATTATTAAATCCCAGCTTTTTATTTTACCTTTTATCTGAGATTTTAAAGCGAAATAATCTTTAAAAGTTGTATCTCTCTTAACCTTTTCTGAAGTTATTGATTCGTCCTTCTTTACAAAACTTTTTGTATAACCTTTTAGTGAGCGTTGAATTAAGAATTGTGGCTCTATGTCAATAACAAAATCATCTGATATATCTAAAGTATTAAATTTCCTGCCAATAAAATAACCATCCTTATCTAAATTTTCATATCCTAAATTCCATCTATTTTCTAAATCAAAAGATTCTCCAGACTTAGTTAAAGTTTTATCTCCAATCCAAAATGGAATTGCAACTTTTTCTTCAAATATTAAATAATTGAGCGATGACTTAAAACGTAATGTCTCTGCCTCAGAGATAACTTCTAATGAATTAATAGCTAATTTTACTTGTTTCAATTCAAGTAAATCATTACTTAATATAGCCTTCTTACTTTTCCATTTATTCCCATCTATAGTCATTTTATCTGTAACAAAGATCCAACTATCAACTTTGCCAGGTGTATTTAAAACTTCCTTTTTATTCAAATCAAGTAATCCTTCTATTTTCTCGGCATCTGATAAGTTGAAATTTGAGGATAAGTCATCCATCAATGTGTTGGTATTAATAGCTCCCTTAACATTTAATAAATAACCTTTTTCAGTAGCAAAGCTGTATTCAAAATGTGAGACTCTAAAGATTTGATCCCCTATTATTAGGGCTATATTTCCAGTAGCAATAATTATCTCATTTAGCTTATCGTAGGTTAAATTATCAGCTTTAAGAATGTTACCTTTATACGATACAGAAACATTGCCTTCTGCATAAATAACATCATTTAACTCAGACTGTTTATCCGATTCGATTACTAATTCTCTTTGCTTTTCACTTTTTAAAGCTATAAGTGGGTCTTCATATTTATTTAAAGGTTTTTTGTCAGTATGAGTTAAATTAAAGTTTCTAAAAAATAATTTGGAAAAATTTTTGTAAGATTTTTTATTCGATACTTTAACCCTGTTCAATAGGTTAGTTGAATTATTTGATCTGTTAATATTGCGTGATACAAAGCCTTGGGAAGGCTGAAAAAAACTTATAAGCAAAAAATAGGAAAATATTAATTTTTTTGAAATGCCAGAATTCAAGGTGAATAAAAATTATTAATCTTGAGGACTTTCTAAATCTTTCCTATTTGGTGTTCTAGTTGGATCACTTGCTAAAAATCCAAAGAGGAATATCCCGACAAAGAAAAAAACAATTGTGTAAACAGAAATTTTTAAAGCAAGCATGGAAATAATTTGGCTAACAAGTTTATATCCTATTAAATTTATATTTAAATTATGATAAAAGGTTTACTTTTTGTATTTTTGGCAAATTTTGAAATACTTTAATATTTAAATTTTCAAAATATAGATTTAATCATCATGATCATCCCAAGGATCAGTTAGCTTTGCAGCTTTTGGGCCGAAAGCAGTCCAAAGGCCGAAGCCAGTTAAAGCTAGTAATAATGCCAGTATTGTAACTGCAACAGAAACTGCAGGATCTGGTGCTGATGATAAAGTTTGCATCAATTTTGCTAAGTTTGTAAACGATTTATGTATAAGTTCTTATACAATAGCGAAATAATAACAGATTTAGTGAATTTATCATGGGTCAAAAAACTGCTTTAGGAAGCCTTTTAAAAGCAATTGGCAATTCTGGTCAAGGTAAAGTTGTGCCAGGCTGGGGAGCCGTTCCAATTATGACAGTAATAGGTCTATTACTTTTAGTATTTTTAGTTATTCTTCTTCAGATTTATAACCAATCCCTATTGTTACAAGGTTTTTCAGTAGATTGGAACGGAAACTAAATTTCTAAACTTTGTAAAAAAAGTTGTTTGAATTATTTGGAATATTGCCAATCAAATCCTCATTGGAATCTTACTTTAATTAGTTATAATTTTTTATATTTATAACTTTGAATTGAAAGGGTTTAGAAATACATTATGAATGAAATATATCTGATTGGGTTGGGAAATCCAGGAATAAAATATTCAAATAGTAGACATAACATAGGATTTTTGCTGCTTGAAAATTTCTCACATAAATACAATTCAAAATTTTCATTAAAAAATAAACTTAAAAGTTCTTTCTCAGAATTCCAAATCAATAATTCTACTTACAGGTTATTTTTACCAAATACGTTTATGAATAATAGTGGTGATGCCGTCCGAGCAATAGTTGATTGGTACAAAATTGATACAAATCAAATTTTTATAATAGTTGATGATAAAGATCTTCCACTTGGGAAAATAAGATTTAGAAAAAAAGGGAGTTCAGGTGGACATAATGGGCTTAAAAGCATAATTGAAAAATTGCAAACCAATAATTTTAATAGAATAAGAATTGGTATTGGGTCTCCTCAATCAATTCAAGGAATTAATAATTGCAACACTACTTCCCATGTTTTAGGAAATATTTCTTTAGAAGAACAATCAATATTGGATAAAGTATATATTCGAATAATAGAATCGCTAGAAGCATTAAATACTAAAAAAGAAGAGCTTATAATGAATGAATTAAATTCTTTCAACAAAGAACTAATTTAACAAATGCGGTCCAAACCAGAAACAATAGCCCATGTAAGCGTTAAAGAATATTGCTTTTCAAAAAAACAAATTAATGGAGTTGTTGAAGCTAGTCAATTTAAGTGGACTTTTACGTGGTTTTTTAATAAAGGTCTACTATTAGTGAATCCTCCTTTGGGAAGAGCATTAATTGAGGATTCCTTATTAAGATTTTTATTAAAAAAAGATTATGAGCTAGAAGCAGGTAATGAATATAAATTTACTATTTCAGCCAAGTTTTAAAATCTATATCTTGATTCAAAGTAAATTTTTTTTTGTAGTAATCCTCTAAAATTATCAAAGCTGATATCGCATCAAGATTTTTGTTGAGAATAAAAACCTCCCTAGGAATTAGAAACTTCAAACCGCTGATTGGGAAAAGCTCGAAATATCTTTCTTTAGCTCTAAAAGTAGTATTTTTTTCTTCAAAAATTATTACTTCTTTCTTGAAAAAATTCATTTTTTCTATAATTTCTTTACTGGTTGTACCATTACCAATAATAATTTTTGATATACCTTCAATATTATCTAAATCCCTTACATAATCCCCAAGTAATTCGCTTTTAAGAATGATCGCTTCATAAACTTTTTTTTCACTTATTTCGGCTAAGACTAAGCCACATTTATTTTTCCCAGGATCAATAGATATTACTCTAGCCATTTAAGACGGTAACTTTAAGATATTAATTTCAACAACTATAGGTTCTGCAGTTTTGCTATCTCTTAAAGATACTATTTCTAACTTAAATTTGATATTTTGATTGTTTTTAAGAAAGTCCCTAATTTTTTTTACAAAATTTCCATTAGTTTTAAATTCATTAGCTTGAGATCCTTTTGACTTAATTTCATCTCTTGTCTCTCTTAGTAATGATTGAATTTTTAAATTTATAGATTTACTATTCAAATCACTTTTCTCCATTATTGAACTCTTGATAATATCTCCTTTTCTGACGATTAATTTATTCTCTACTAAGTTAGATAATACAAAAACATAATTATCCCCTCTTAAAACATTTGTTGCCGATTTAATTAATAAAATCCAACTACCTCCACCAGCCACTACACTCTCAATTTTTGAAATTTCACTAGGCCTCCACAAAAGAATATTCTTCGCCTCTTTATTACTAGGAATAACAATTTTTCGAACAAATCTATCTGCTTCACTATAAATTTCTGCTAAATCTAATTTTATGTTTGAATTAGAATTAAGATCAGCAATAAATAAAGTTTGTCCTCTTTTAATAACTACATTGCCTCTTCTAAATTCTTGGACATCACTTTTTAATTTATTTAATTCTTTTTCTTTGCTATTAATCTTATCCTCAAGCGTATTTCTTTCTTCTTGTAAAGGAATAAGCGCCTTTTTACTTTCGACCAAAGTTCTTTGTAAAAAAGGGATATCAACAAAAAGTCTTTGCCTAAACTCTTCACTGACTAAAAGCAATAATCCTATTGAGATTGCACTGATAAAGCTGCCTGTTATTATCGTTACGATTGTGGCTGTTTTTTTTGGTCTTAACTTTAAAATACTAAATCTAGACTTACCAATCTTTGTACCAAGCAAGTCCCCGAATGGTGCAATTAATCCTCCCAGTAGTATTAGAAAAACAATTAGAATCCAAGCCACATTATTTTATTTAATCAATACATCATAATTAATGATGAATCAATTAAATCTTTTTGCAAGAGCTATTGGGTCAAATACTGTAATCTTTTTTCTGTCAATTGTAAGGAGCTTAGAATCCTTTAAATCCCCTAATAATCTTGTAATTGTTACTCTTGTTGAACCAATTGCTTCAGCAATAGCTTGATGTGAAAGCCTCAAGTCTATAGTAATGCCTTTTTCGCTAGCGACTCCAAAGTCTCTGCAAAGAACCATTAAAAAACTCACTAAACGAGAAGACATATCTCTATGAGTAAGGGTCTCTATCATTGTTTCAGTTTGCAAGATCCTGCTCGAGAGACCTTGTAATAACAATAGTCCTACTGATGCATCTTCCTCTATTGCTCTTAAAACAGAGTTCGCAGGTGCTGTTATCATTTCAACTCTTGTGAATGCTATTGAATGATAAAAACGATCAGATCTATGTCCTGTAAGAAGAGATAAAACTCCGAAAAGACTATTCTCTCTCAAAAGGGCAACGGTTATTTCTTCACCTGACTCATAAACTCTTGACAACCTTACTGCTCCTCTTCTTATGAGATAAACCCTCTCAGCAGGATCACCAGGGAAAAATATTGTTTTAGATCTCTCAACCATTTCTATGTTTGCGCCCTCAAGACCTTTTATAACTTCCATTAAACTTCTATTAATTGGAAAACGTTCTCCAACAGAGTTAATTTTACTTTGTCCAGACTGTTGCGGACTGAATCGACTGAATCCTCGAGATGAAGGTATCATAAATATCTTTCAATATTAAAAAACTTAAGAAGGCGTCTTAAAATATCTTGTATCAACTGTAACAATTTTCGATTCTTATAAGTTTCTTCGTGAACTTCTTCGGTTTATTTGTACTTTCTCAACACTTTTTTAAGTAAAATTACACTATATGCAGCGTAGTTAAATTCAAATTATACTGCATATATAAAAGTAAACTCAAATAATGGTAATTAGTTCATCTAATAATTATTCCAAAAGTAACATTGATGTTTTAAAAATAAGTCCTGATAACAAAATAAATATTAAAAGAATCAAGCAAAACGGTCAGATCCACATTTATCAATCTTCATTTAGAGGGAGTTATCCCTCGATTATTAGAGACTCACTGAGAAATGCCGCTCTAGGCAGGAAAGTATTGTTGGCACAATTTATGAAAGGTGGTGTTAAACAAGGTATTGAAAATGCAGTAAATCTCTGTGGTAATTTAACCTGGTTAAGGTCATCACATTCTTTTGATCAATATAATCATGAAGAAATTGAAAATGATAAAAATTTAAAAAAATCTATTCATGAATCTATTTATGAATTATGGAACTTTTGTAGAAAAGCATTGCTTTCTGGAGAAACTGATCAAATAATCCTCGATGAAATTTTTCTCGCTGTGGAGATGAAGATTATCGATAAGGATGATTTGATTTCAACACTTGAAAACCGTTTTATATCAGGAGATGTAATCCTTACTGGTACAGGTATTCCAAAAGATTTATTATTAATGGCCAACCAAATTACCGAACTTCGCTAATAAAAAAATGCTTAAAAATGATCTCTGGATAAATCAAAAAGCATCTGAAGGGATGATAAACCCCTTCCAATCAAACTTAGTGCGGCATCTTGAGCCGCATAATGAACAAAAGCCGGTTTTAAGTTATGGATGCTCCTCTTATGGCTATGATTTAAGACTTTCATCAAAAGAATTCCTTATTTTTAGACATATTCCTGGTACTGTAATGAATCCTAAAAAGTTTAATCCTGATAATCTAGAAAAAACCATTCTTCACCATGATGATGATGGAGACTTTTTTATTCTTCCCGCTCATTCCTATGGCTTAGGTGTAGCCCTAGAAAAGATGAAAGTTCCAGAAAATATAACTGTAATTTGCATAGGCAAAAGTACATACGCGCGCCTAGGAATCATAGTTAATACAACTCCTGCAGAAGCAGGCTGGGAAGGTCACTTAACCTTGGAGTTTAGCAACAGTTCAGGTGCCGATTGCAGAATTTATGCTAACGAAGGTATCTGCCAGCTACTCTTTTTTGAAGGTGATCCTTGCTCTACAACATATGAAGATAGAAGAGGTAAATATCAAAATCAACCAGAAAAGGTTACTTTAGCGAAAATCTAAAATGAGTAAAGTTGAACTAATTTCTCTCACTCCTGATGCAGAAAAAACAATGGCTTACATTGCTAGAGTTAGTAATCCAAATAATCAAAAAAATGAAGATTATTCAAAATTATTGAGTTATTGCATCAAGAATGAACATTGGAGTGTATTTGAACAGTCATTTATGACCTTACAAATAGAGACCAACAGAGGAATTGCAGCTCAAATTTTAAGGCATAGATCATTTACTTTTCAAGAATTTTCACAGAGATATGCTGATAGTACTCAATTGGGGAGTATACCTTTACCAGATTTAAGAAGACAAGATTTTAAAAATAGACAAAATTCTATTTCCGACCTACCTGATGAGTTAAAAAAAAGATTTAATGCAAAAATTGCTTCACATTTTAAAGCCGCTTCAGAATTATATGAAGATTTACTTTCAGAGGGAATAGCTAAAGAATGTGCAAGATTTGTGTTGCCATTAGCAACCCCAACAAGAATATATATGTCTGGATCTTGCAGATCATGGATACATTACATTCATTTAAGATCAGCTCATGGTACGCAAGAAGAACATAAGTCTATTGCCCAAAATTGCAGATCTATTTTCAAACAAAGCTTCCCAATAGTATCAAAATCTCTAGGTTGGTAAGAATCATCCATGACTACGAGGAGTTAACTCATGATTTTTATTTTCTTTAACAGATGAAAATTCAGCATTAACAACTTTTTCAGTAGATTTTACCTCTTCCTTTAGTTGATCAATAGATTTTCTTATTTTTATTTCCTCTTGTTTACCAATATAAGTAGATATTAAGTTACCTTTTTTATCAAA
The DNA here is from genome assembly GCA_902542595.1 of uncultured Prochlorococcus sp. GTDB lineage: Bacteria > Cyanobacteriota > Cyanobacteriia > PCC-6307 > Cyanobiaceae > Prochlorococcus_A. Next base: position 10,143 of record CACBVE010000004.1, on the reverse strand, counting down.
AAGATTAACTTGAGGAATCCCATTTACATCAAATTTTCGGATATATTTATCCCATTTTTGATTATCAACATTTAAAAAAACAAAATTAATATCTTTGTCATATTCCTCTTTTAAATTAGATACTTTTGGAGCCATTTCTTTACAAACTTCACACCACTCAGCATAAAATTCAAGGAAAGTAGGTTTGTTATTTTTAAAAGCTATTTCAGGATCCACAGATAATTCTCCAAAACTTTTAAGAAGATAAGCAGATTGAAAAAAAAGATTCTTGAACAACATCAAAGAAATAACAAAAACAAGAGCAATCAATAAAACAAAAATTGCTTTTAGGTTTTGAATTAGAGGTGTTTCTCTACTCTCAGATTTCATTATGAATAATTAATGTCTTTAATATATTAAATAAGTTAAAATAATAAAGTAGAGATTAATCTTTAACCTTTTAATTAACTGATAAAGTAAGTTCTGAAAAATATGAAAAGTATCTCAAATTCCTAAAATATAATTATGGAATCAATTTTTGGGACTGATGGAATTAGAGGAGTATTTAATAAAGATATAACTTACTCATTAGCATTTAATATTGGGTATGCTTTAGGTTTAAGTCTAGAAAATAATAATCCAATATTAATTGGAAGAGATACCAGAATTAGTGGAGAGATTCTTTTAGAGGCAATAGCAAAAGGTTTAAGCGCTAGCGGCAAAAACTTTATAAATCTTGGAATCTGCCCTACCCCAGCCATACCTTTTTTAATCCAAAACAAGAAGCTTAGCAGTGGAATAATGATATCTGCCAGTCATAATCCTCCAAAATATAATGGTATAAAAATATTTGATCACGATGGAAAAAAAATTACTAAAAACACAGAAAATAAAATTCAGAAATTAATTGAAGAATTAAACAAACAAAAATCATTTCCAAAAAAAGAGATCTCACTTAAGAAAGATCAAAAGCTTATGGATATTTATACTAGTAGCCTAATACAAACGATGGGCAATGAAAATCTAAACGGCATGAAAATAATATTAGATACGTGCTTTGGATCAGCAACAATCTGCGCAAAAAAGATTTTTCAGGATCTTGGCGCTGATGTAAAAGTTATCAACAACTCTGAAAATGGTTTAAAAATTAATGTGAATTGTGGCTCTACTCACCTCGAACCATTAAAAAAAGCTTTAGAAGATAATGCTGCAGATATGGGATTTAGCTTCGATGGAGATGCCGATAGAGTAATTGGTATGGATTCTGTAGGAAATGTATTAGACGGGGACCATATACTTTTTCTTTGGGGTAGAGAACTTTTAGGACAAAAGATTCTTTCAAATAATTTGCTCATATCAACTCAAATGGCAAATTTAGGTTTTGAAAAAGCTTGGAATAAAATTGGGGGCATTCTACATAGAACTGATGTTGGAGATAAGTTCGTTTATGAAGCAATTAAGAAAAAAAAAGCGATATTAGGTGGTGAACAGTCAGGTCACATACTTTCCAAAATTAATAACTTTTCTGGAGATGGAATATTGACTGCACTTCAAATTGCTAAATACTGTAAAAAGAAAAACATCACCTTAAATCATTGGCTTAAAAGCAGTTTCGAACCGTACCCTCAAAAACTAACAAACATTAATTTAGATTTTAATTTTAAAAAAATAGATGAAAAAGCAAAAAACTTAATTAATCAAACCATAGAAAATTTACAAGCAGTTTACTACGAAAATTGTAGAGTTTATATAAGGCCGAGCGGCACAGAGCCCGTAATGCGCATACTTGTAGAGGCTAAAAATGAGAAGAAAGTTAATTCCTTATCGATTGAATTAACAAACAAACTCAGTTTAGAAATTAAAAAAATACTAAATATTAATTACTAATCAGATTTTTATATAAATACTCTCAAAAATATCAAGTTTGTTTAAAGCAACATATTTTTCTCTAGTTGTTTGTAGTTTATTTGGATTAAAACTCTCAGAGTAATTAAAATCTTTGGTATTTATTTTCTTAAAATTAAAATTATTTGATAAAGTGTAATCCATATATTCGAATAAATCCTTTACATCAGTTTTAATAAAAATCAGGGAACCTTTTTGCATCGAATTTGAGAGAATATTAATAAACTTTGGTTGAATTACACGCCTTTTATGATGTCTTTTCTTAAACCATGGGTCGGGAAAATTAAAGGAAATACTTTTTACATTCTTGGTTATAAATTTACTTTGGAAATTATTCAAAATGTTATTTGCATTACCAAAAACAAAATATAAATTCTTGATTTCCTTTTTTAACACTTTTAATTTAGCTGTTTTAACTAATCTCTCACGGATTTCAATCCCTAAGTAATTCCAATTATTATTGGCTAAAGCTAGATCGAATAAAAAATCACCAGCAGCACAACCTACATCTAAATGAAGATTCAATTGAGAATCCCCAAACATATCAATTAAAGGGGGAATTCTCTCAAATTCATCAAAATTTTTACTAAGAGGATTAACATGCTGTCTCATGAGATTATTAATTTATTTCTTGGCAATAATACAAAGATGCGTAATATTCATAACTATGACAATAGTAAGTTCAAAAGTAATAGTTTGATGTTGAATTATTATGTATATAAAAGGAAAAAGTTTTGAACGTTCTTAATCATCTTTCAGTTTGGCTATCTTTTCAACTTTCAATAGTTTTCATTATTGGTATTCCAATTACATTATCATTATGGTCAATCCAAAAACAGAATAAAGCTCTTAATAAGCTTTTATCTATTTATTGGAAAATATCACTTTTATTTTTTATAAGCCTGTTTCTTCTAATTGGAAAGTATAAATATGCGCTAATTATTACAAATATTGCAACCTTACTTATGACAATATCCATTTGGTTTTGGAACGATATTAATGATGAGTTAAGAGAATATGATTTTTCTAACTCTTTGACCACAATGACAAAAGTATGGAGATGGTCGCTAACTTTTATATCTTTTAACTTCTTAATTCAAAGTTTACAAAACACAAGCTGCTTAACCTTTATTAATTCTGCTGCGTGTGAAGTTTGGCTTAAGCCTTCTTCAAATTTTTACGTTATTATAAAGAATTTATTTAATTTTTTATTCGGGGCTAACTTTACACAGCCAATAGCAAAATTTATAGGATTATTTTCATTATTAATCTATATCCTAGGTTTGATTCAATGGTCGATAATTAAATTACCTAAAAATGGAAGAAATTCTTGTTTCTCAGAAAATGGAAGAACTTGATTTAATAAATTCTTTGGAGAGAATAAGCTCCAAGAAACCTAATAGGATTCTTAAAATAGAAGGATTTATTCTTAAAAAAAAAAAAAAAGAAAAACTAGAAATAATAATTTTCAAGGGGTTTAGCAGCTCAACCACACATCAAATTGAAATAGATTTAGAAAAAGACGTTTTAGAGTTTGATTATCTATTGACAAACTTTAGACTTTACAAGTCACCATTAACAGAAACTGAAGAAAATTTTATAAGAGAAAATGAAGATTGTCTTTTCTTCTTAAATCAAAAAAATTGGATTTAAGTAAATTCAAGATTAAGAATGTTCGAACATCTTTTGCATAATTTTGTATTTTGAATGCCATTAAAAGTTTCTTTTTGGTAGTGCCAGCATCGATCGCATTTATGACCATTAGCTTTAAGAATTTGAATTTTTCCTAGCTCGTTATTATCAATAATTAGAGAATTATCCACTAAACTTGATACAACTTGGAAATTTGAAACTATAAGCCAATCCTTAAATAAGTCAACATCTTTATTACCAAATTTTTTAAGCCAATTCAAGGAATCTCTTACAACTTGATCTTCAGGTAAATAATTCACTTCTGTTTCTAAAGCGGCACCAATTATTTGTTTGTTTCTACATCCCTCTATAGCCTTGTTAATTTCAACTCTCAAATTTCTTAAATTTGCTACATGCTCATTAATACTTTCATTTTTCCATGACTGCGGAAAAATTGGCCATCCTCTTTGAAAAACTGATTTTTCTTTATTTGAATATGGAATATTTTGCCAAATATCTTCAGCCATATGACAAAGCACGGGAGAAATAAGAACAGCTAAATTTTCAACAACTCGAGACATGACAAATTGACATGATCTTCTCCTAAATTGTGATTTAGAGCTTACATATAATCTATCCTTTGCAATATCCAAATAAAAATTTGATAAATCTACAACACAAAAACTCTGTAAAATTTGAAAAAATTTTGAAAATTCATAATTTTCGTAAGCATCATGTATTTGATCTGTAACCTCAACCAATCTACCTAACATCCATTGATCTAATAAAGGCAATTGATCGATTTCAAAACTATCATTATTAGGGTCATAATCATGAATATTCCCTAAAAGATATCTCGCAGTATTTCGGACTTTTCTGTAAACATCTGATAACTGCTTAAGTATATTTGAACCAATTGGGACATCTACTGAATAATCAACAGAACTTACCCACAACCGTAAAACATCGGCACCATATGCAGGTTCAGTTTTTTTATTATTTCCTCCATTAATAATAATATTTGGATCAACAACATTACCCAAAGATTTACTCATTTTTCTTCCATTTTCATCCAGAGCAAAACCATGAGTTAACACTTGCTTATATGGAGGTTTATTATTAACCGCAACAGATGTAAGCAAAGAAGACTGGAACCAACCTCGATGTTGATCTGAGCCCTCTAAATAAAGATCGGCTGGATACTTTAATTCACTTCTTTTTTCACACACTGCTGCCCAGCTAGATCCCGAATCGAACCAGACATCCATCGTATCTGTCCCTTTTTCCCATAAATCAGATTCTTTCACATAATTTTCTGGCAATAGATTCTCAACTTCCCAATCCCACCAAATGTCTGCACCATGCTTACTAAAAAGTTTTTGGATATGATTAATTATCTCGCTATTTAGAAGAATTTCATCGCTATTTTTTTTATAAAAAACTGGAATAGGTACACCCCATGACCTTTGTCTAGAAATACACCAATCTCCTCTACCAATAACCATAGAATAAATTCTTTTTTTTCCTGTTTCTGGCATCCATTTAACATCTTCTATGGCTTTTAATGCGGATGATCTGAAGCCATCAACAGAAGCAAACCATTGTTCAGTTGCTCTAAAAATAGTCGGTTTTTTAGTACGCCAATCATATGGATATCTATGCTTATAATTTTCTTGCAGTAAAAGCAAATTGTTTATCTTTAAATATTCAATAATTGAATCACTAGCGTCTTTAAGAACATTTAATCCCTTGAATTGTCCTGAAAATTCATTTAAGTTTCCTTTTTCATCAACAACACAAGTTATAGGAAGATCATATTTTTGACCGACATTAAAATCATCTATCCCATGCCCTGGAGCAGTATGTACAATTCCTGTACCAGATTCTGTAGTAATGTAGTCTCCACCAATCAAAATTTTGCAATTTTTGTTCTTGGTTGGATGTTGATATTCAATATTTTCTAAGAAGGATCCCTTAACCTCAATAAGCGGCCTGAAATCTTTGTTAAATCTTTTACTAATTACAGAAGATAATTCTTTTGCAAAAAGATATATGCGTTTTTCTTCATCACAAGCAAAAACGTAGTTTATCCTTGGATTTACTGCAACTGCTTCATTTGCTGGTATGGTCCAAGGTGTAGTAGTCCAAATAGTTATAAAAGAATTCTTTAGAAAAAGATCCTTATTAAAATTGGAATTTTCTTGACACAATTTTAATAGGATTTCGTCAGTTAATTTATTGATTTTCAAGGAAACATATATACTTTTTGAATAATGTTCCTCAGGATATTCTAATTCTGCTTCTGCTAGTGCAGTCCTAGAACTTGGACTCCAATGTACAGGTTTAAGTCCTCTATATATATATCCGTTTAAAAACATTTTTCCAAATACTCCAATCTGCGCAGATTCATAACTTTTTTTAAGAGTTAAATAAGGGTTATCCCAATCTCCCCATATACCCCACCTTTTAAAACCCTCCATTTGATTGTTTATTTGTTTGTATGCATAATCTGTTGCTTTTTTTCTTAGATTTAGAGTATCAAGATTCTTTCTTTCATCAGATTTTAGATTCTGAAGTACTTTTAATTCGATAGGTAATCCATGACAGTCCCAACCAGGCACATAATGAACCTTAAATCCTTGTAAGGTTTTGTATTTATTTATAATATCTTTTAAGACTTTATTAAGAGCATGACCCATATGAAGCGCTCCATTTGCATATGGTGGGCCATCGTGAAGAGTAAATGTTTTGCCTGAGTTATTTGAACCTAATTTGAAATCAATGCTATTTTTAGCCCAAAAATTCTGAATCTCGGGTTCTCTTACAACTGAGTTAGCGCGCATGGAAAAATCAGTTTTAAGTAAATTTAAAGTTTCTTTGTAAGAAAAGTCTGGTTTGAGTTCTTTGTTATTTTGAGATTTCATTCGACGATATAGAAAATATTGGTGATCAATAGAATAGGTTAGAAAAATCTAGTTCATTATATTCTTTCCTAATTGAATTGAAGTTTTTTTGGCATGTTTCAAATAATCAATTACATTGATTTTAAGCTTTTATATTATCATTTTGATCATTTCTTACCCATTTTTTTGGGATTATTTTTTTGTTATTGCTACCAAAATTAAAAAAATTAAAATTTTTTGTAAAATTCCTTACTCCAAGATTAATAGCTTCTAATATTTTCGAAAGATTATTTTTGAATTCCAAGAAGGTAGTTATTTTTTTCTTCTCTTTATCTGTCAATTGGTTCCATCTAGATAAAAAAAGCTCTGCTACATAAAAAACAACAAGTAATGTTAATAAATTAAAAATTAATAAAAATGATTCATTTAAAGTTTTATTTTTTATTATTAATATAAAACCTATTGATAAATTTAAAAAGGCTTTTATTAAATCTTTTGGTCTGCCGAGCTCAAGATAAATTATTGGTACTAACAAAAAAATAGTACCAATTGCAATATACGAAGATCCTATATAAATCATCAAACTACTCATTTAACTCGTTCAATTGATTAAATTATAAGAATTTGATATCGATAAACAAACTTTCTGTCAAAATTCCCTTAAGTGCGGTCGGGGAGACTTGAACTCCCACACCCGAAGATACGAGTACCTAAAACTCGCGCGTCTACCAATTCCGCCACGACCGCTCACACAAAATAATAATTGAAAGTGGTTTATTTTAAAAATATTTTTTTATTATAATAATCAATTTGATACATAAAAATAAAATTAAATCTCGAAAGTAAGAATTTTTTTTGATCAAAACATACAATCATTTAAAAATATCAGTTATATTGTTTTAAGAATATGAGAAATGATTTCAAACTTAACCAATAAAAATTCAACAAAGATTACTAATTCCTCAAAAACTTTTAATTGGCATAAAGAGATTAAAAATTACGTAGATCCGCCAAGTTTTTGGAACCCAACATTAGGTCTTTTTTTTGGTGGTTATTTTCTCGCTTTTATTAGTATCTGGCAATGGTATAGAGGAGTTTGGCCTTTACCTTTACTTGTAGCCACTGCCTTTTTAGCTTTGCATATTGAAGGTACTGTTATTCATGACGCATGCCATAAAGCTGCTCACCCTATTCCTTGGATCAATCAAGCTATGGGACATGGTTCAGCAATTCTTTTAGGATTTAGTTTCCCGGTTTTTACAAGAGTACATTTGCAGCATCATATTCACGTAAATCATCCAAAAAATGATCCAGATCATATTGTCAGTACTTTTGGACCTATTTGGCTAATTGCTCCAAGATTTTTCTATCATGAAGTATTTTTCTTTCAAAGAAAACTGTGGCGAAAATATGAATTACTACAATGGGGAATTGAAAGATCGATTTTTATAACAATAATCTTGGCAGGGATAAAATTTGACTTTATGAATTTAATATATAATCTATGGTTTGGACCAGCATTAATGGTGGGAGTCACTTTAGGTATATTTTTTGACTACCTTCCTCATAGACCTTTTAGATCAAGAAACAAATGGATAAATTCTCGAGTTTACCCAAGCAAATTTATGAACCTACTAATAATGGGTCAAAATTATCATCTTATTCATCATCTTTGGCCTTCGATTCCTTGGTTTGAATACAAAGTAGCCTATGAAAAAACTAAACCGTTATTGGATATCAAAGGCTCCCCCCAAAGAGTTGGAATATTTGAAAGTAAAGAAGATATCTATAACTTCATTTATGATTTATTAATCGGTGTAAGGAGTCATAGCAAAAGAAGAGGGAAGATAAGAAAAATCATAAATCTATACCCTGGCTATAAGATAAAAAAATTCTTACTAAAAATAGTCAATAAAACATTTATAGGAAGCAACTAACTCATTCGCTTATTATTTTTGGCACTTTAAAAAATTTATCTTCTCTAGATGGACTTAATTCTAAAAGCTCTTCTGTGAAATCAGTTTTTTTCTTTTCGTCTTTTCTAAATACATTAAAAACTTCTATTGCTCTTGTTGTACATGGAGTATCTTCTGTATCGATTTTTTCAAGTTGTTTTATATATTCCAATATTTTTTCTAATTGTTCTGCATGATTATTAATTTCATTCTCATTAAGTTCTAATCTTGCTAAGTGAGCAACTTTTTTTACTTCCTCTTTAGTTATTTTTGTCATACTTTTTTCTCTTTTATTTAATAATAGTTTATTAAGAACATTTTTATTAATTTATCCTTTGAATTTTGAATATTATAAAAACTAATAATCAAGTATTCTTTGAAAATCAATTAAAATTTATAGCCTCAATTAGCTTTCTCAGCTAAAAATAATATTAGATAAATATTTTAAAAATAGAACAACATTTGTTCCCAAAAAATTTTTTTTATCGGCACTCAAAATTAGTCGCTCCAGATTTAATAGGTTGTTATCTTATTAAAAACAATGAAAAGGATCAAATAAAAGGCATTATTGTTGAAACTGAAGCTTATTCACAGGAGGAAGAGGCATGTCATGGCCACCGTAAAATAACTGAATCAAACAAGTCATTATTTGGTGTGCCTGGAACATTTTATATTTACAAATCTTATGGCATTCATCATTGTTTAAATATAGTTACTCATAAAGAAAATTTTGCAAGTGGTGTATTGATTAGGGCAGTTATGATCCCGAATAGAAATGAACGATTAGCATCTGGACCTGGCCTTGTTACTAAAACATTTGGCATAGACATATCATTTAACTCATATGAGGTTCTTAATAACAAATTCTTATGGATTTCTCAAAGAGAATCGATACTTGAAGCAAAAGATCTTATTCAAACTTCAAGAATTGGCATATCCAAGGCAAAAAATATAAAATGGCGTTGGTATCTAAAAAATAGTAGGAGTGTAAGTAAAAGAGTTAAAGGTGACAGATCACCAAAATTCAAATAATCATTTATCTCTACAAGCAAAATGCAAATCTGGCCTCATAAACATATCCACACACTTGCTAATTTTTCGATTGAAGATTACAAATCAGTATTTGAATTGGCTAATAGGTTTGATGCACTTAAGAATGCAGGAACAAAAAAAATACCTGCCTTACAAGGAACTTTGGTAACTTCTTTATTTTTTGAGCCTAGTACGAGAACAAAAAACAGCTTTGAACTTGCAGCAAAAAGACTATCTGCAGATGTACAAACCTTTGCTCCATCCTCTAGTTCTTTAACGAAAGGTGAAACAATCATTGATACAGCAATCACTTATTCTTCCATGGGTGCAGATATATTAGTGATCAGACATTCATCAAGTTACATAACTTTTGAGATAGCTAAAAAACTTGATGCAATAAATTCCAAGACTTCCGTTCTTAACGCAGGAGATGGATTGCATAGTCATCCTAGTCAAGGATTGCTAGACATCTATACATTAATTAAATTCTTTTCCACAAAATCAATGAGTCCAGAGGTTTTAAATTCCAAAAAAATCTTAATTATTGGAGATGTTAATCATTCAAGAGTTGCAAGATCTAATCTTTGGGCTTTGAGTGCATTTGGCGCAGACATAATCTTATGTGGTCCCAAGACATTAATACCTGATGAATTTAAGAATTTTTTAAAAACTCCTGCTCCAAATCAAAAGGAAGATCCTGTTAAATCAAGAGGCTCTATTACTATTTCTAGATCATT
>CACBVE010000003.1 GCA_902542595.1 uncultured Prochlorococcus sp. | reverse complement strand
TTTGCTCCGCTAGATGTTGCGCAAAATACCTGAAAAATGGATTTAAGGGTTGTATTAAATAAGGGGATACTTTCCCCATAAGAGAATCTTCTTCAAAGCTAAATACAACCCAAACTACTGAAAACTGTCTTACAAAAAATGCACATAAGAAATACCTTGAGAGCATAATATCACTAAGGTTTATCGATTCATTAAGGTTATTGTTTGTCCATATGTTTAACATGAAAAAAGGAATAATTCCTGAAATCGCCCATAGTGCAATTTCTACACGATATTCCAACATATTTGAATATTGGACCTTTAATAAGGTAATTATTTTACGGTTTATTAAATTAGAAATCATAATCTTTTTTATTTAATATTTTTCCAATAATTTCATCTACAGGCGGTTCATTTATATAAAGGTCATCAATATCAAAATTATTAAGGATGGTTTTAAGTGCAGATGTTATGTAGTTATTTTCAACTTTTAGTGTTATTTCATTTTTTGATTTATTTTTAACAGTAAAACCTGATTTTTCTATTTGCATTGCATCATGTTCTGATCGACAAACTATTAATATTTCTTTTATAGGAGATATTTTTTTTAATAATCTATCTAATTTTCCATCATATGAGATGGATCCGTTTTGAACACATATAACCCTCTTGCAAAGAGATGTAATGTCTTTCATATAATGGCTTGTTAGGCATATCGTTGCATTAGTTTCCTCGTTATATTTTTGTAGGAATCTTCTTAAATTACTTTGTGCATTAATATCTAATCCAAGTGTTGGTTCGTCTAAAAATAATATATTTGGTTCGTGTATCAAAGCTGCTAGTAATTCTGACTTCATACGTTGACCTAAAGAAAGTTTTCTAACTGGTATGAATAATTCATCACTAATTTCAAGCATATCTGATAATTTCTTAATTCTTTTTTTTGCCTCGAACTTATCTAAATCATATATTGATGCATTCAAATAGAATGATTCTATTGGTGGAAGATCCCAAATAAGCTGCTGTTTTTGCCCCATTATTAAGGTGATATTTTTTAGAAAATTTTCCTTTCTTCGGTATGGTAAGTACCCTGAAACTAAAATCGAACCTTCGCTTGGATAAATTAAGCCACAAAGCATTTTTAAAATAGTAGTTTTTCCTGCTCCGTTGGCACCTAGAAAACCGACTATTTCACCCTCTTTGATCTCAAAATTAATATTCTTTATAACCTTTAGTCTTTTTGTTTTTCTTCTAAAAAAATGTTTAATTGTACCTTTTAAGCCTGGTTCTTTAGAAGATATATCAAATGACTTTGATAGATTTCTGACATCAATAATATTTTTTTCCATTTCAAGATCTGAATTAATTGAAGTTTTTATAAAAATTTTTCAAAAACTTATTTTTATCTCATAAGAATTTTTGACTTAAAAAATATCTTTAGTCGATACAACTAACCAGAGAAAAAAATTGATTGGATTAAGTAAATCGCTTATCTTATTTTTATTTTCATAATTAAATTCTTTCAATTTATAAAAAACTATATTGTTCTCTTCATTGTAATTAATTTTTTTTATAACGTTACCATTCTCGTCGAGAAGATCAATTTCATCTTCAAAAAACCATTGCTCTTTCCCATCTGATAATCTTAATACTACTCCAATACCTTTACCATCAGTTATCTTAAAGTCACAAATTTTGCCTACGGAAGAGATATTTATGGAATCAATAATTTCTTTAGTAAGTCTATCCTTTGATAATTCTAAATTTACTTGAACAGAGTTGCCTATTTTTGTTCTATCTAAAATTGACATTTTTAGGTCATTATACTTACATGTAAAATAATATTGCGATCATTTATAAATTATTCATCAATATCAACTATTAAGATTTTTTGAATATTGCCTCAAGAATTCTCTTAATTAAAATTGTTATTACTCTCAAGAAGACAAAAAACAAACCTAACCATCCAAGAATAACTGCTAATGAGAGCAAGCTTGAACCAATATCTTGTTGTAGTAAATTCTCCATATATTTCTAGATTAATAATTTTCACTTTACATTAATAGCTCGTTTTTCATAAAGGGGAAGGGTTATTTGATTGATATTATTCAAGAATCTTTTTATGAAACTATTTAATTGAACTAATTTCTAAGCTAATATTTCAGTTAGAAACTTAATTAAGTGTTTTGGAGTTATCTTTGAATTCCTACATTGGAATTTTATTTATCATTATCGGTCTAATTGTAAGAGTTGATTTTAAATTTTCCATTCAAAAAGATCTTTAATACGTTATCAAGATTACACAAAAGATCTTGCTGCATTTAGAAATCTTTTATATTTACCATTATTAATTGCAAAAAAAAATGCAGCTTAGAGCTACATTTAAATGGTGGCGGGGGGGAGATTTGAACTTCCGACCTTCGGGTTATGAGCCCGACGAGCTACCAGACTGCTCTACCCCGCGTCATATATCTAGCATACATCTGAAAGGGTAATTTTTTTTACTTGTTTAGGATTCTTGGAATTTTAATTGACCTTTTACTTCAATTTGCACTCCTTCAGAAAAATTAAGCACCTTTTCTTGAATGTCTTGAATTCTCAAATCAGATATCCACTCTAATTGTTTTAGTAAGTGAAGACTAACAGCATGCTTAGCTCTTTTTGAGCCATCTTCTACTTTTAAAGCAAGTCCTATTCCTTCATTTGACTTACATAGGCATTGTATTCCTTCTGCTCCGCCTTTACCTATAACTTTTCCATGAGAAGCCTTAATTATTTCTGTGTCGAATTTATTTTCATCACTTATCATTATTGGATAAGTTGTCATAGCTCTACTAATTTGTTCTAATTCGGCATTCTCGGAACTACTTAAAAGTGAATATAACTTAGACATTTCTGATAGTTTTAAATATAGAGTTGGGGCACCACAATCATCACGTTCTGCATTTATTTCTGATGCAGGTATTTCGAGAAATTCAGAAATGATCCTAAATATCTCGATTTGAAGTGGATGTTCCCCCTTTAAATATGAATCTAAAGGCCAATTCATTTTTTTGCATGTAGCTAAAAAAGCAGCATGTTTGCCTGAGCAATTATGTTCTAATGGACTTTTTTTTAATTTTGGACATTTAAGATAATCAATGTCAATGTCATATTCCCATAAGATTTTAAAGGCTTCCCTTGCATGAAGTTTTGATCCACTATGTGAACCGCATGCTAATGCAATAGATTTTGAATTATTATTGATTTTTGATGAAGCTCCACTGCTAACAAATGGTATTGCTTGAAAAGGTTTTAATGCTGACCTTATAAAACTTTTATATTCTGGATTTCCTGCGCACATTAAAACCCTCCCTTTTTTGTCCGTAATAACAGCATGAATTTTATGAATCGACTCAACATTTGATCCTCTCATTAAGGTTGCTTGCAAAGGTGGATTATTTGATGTGTAAAGGTTTTTAAAGTTTGAATTCATTAGAAATTGTTATATTGAAAAAGCAATATTCCTGATAAAGCTATGACTAAGATAATAGAAATAATTTGAATTAAATTTTTTAAAATAGGCTTTACCTCAATTGAGGCAATAAGTGATTCTTTTTCCTTTAAAACCAATGGTTTTATCCACACTTGACCGTCATACCAACCGGATTCTTCGTATTCAACTCTTTCAGATGTCAATCTTTTAAATATATGGTTCCAGCCCAGATACAATCTGATTGAAATTAAAAGAGGTATTGATAGGCTACTAAAAAAACTTAAAAGAATATATTTTAATAAGGATGTCTTGAAATATACGCTTCCTGAAGAAATAACAAGAAATAAAACAAAACTACCTAACCAGAATTTAATCAATACAAGAATTAATGATTTTTTTGTTTTTGGCCATGAAAAAATTATGGATTTTGATAATTCAATGAATTCATTTGTTGGTTGTTGCTCTTTGGGTACAGGACATTTAGATTCGTTCATAAAATAATAATTATGGGAATGTAAGATTATCTCCATTACTCCAAAATGATTCAAGATCATAAAATTTTCTTATTTCTGGTTGAAAAATATTTACAATCAAATCGCCATAATCAAGTAGAGCCCATTTAGCCTCGTTAACACCTTCTTTTCTAATTGGTTCAATTTTAGCTTTTTCTCTCAGCTCTCCTTCTACAGAGTTGGTTATAGATCTAACCTGTACATCAGATAATCCTTCCGCAATAAGTATCCACTCACTTATAAATGATACCTTGTCAATTTTTATGAGCTTTATATCTTTTGCTTTTTTATCATCACAAGCTTTAGCTGCCATTAATACCAATCTTTTATTGTCCATACACATTTTCGCTTGAGACTGATTTTTCCGAACCTTCTTGCTGAGACAATTCTGATCTAGCTTTTTCAGCACTTTTTCTTAATGCTTCTAATCTGTCTTCATAGAAACTTCTTTTTTTCTTTTTTCGAGTTTTCTCAATTAATTCCTTTAATGCTCCACCAAGACTTTTATAAGCATTTGGGACGCTGTATCCAAATCTACAAGCAAGATCTATAGCTCTTTCATCTGCAAAAATAGCATCTTGAAGTTTTTTTTCAGAATTATTTTTTAAATATAATCTATACCCTGCAAAACTCGATAAACCAAGAGCGAGCAGTAATAGTAAACCATCTTGTACCCACAACTCCCCAATCGCACCTCCAAGTCCAATGGCAAGAGCAGCCATCTCCCAACCATCTCTTGGGATTGTGTCATTTTGAATTTTTCCTACTTCATGCCAAAATAATAAATTTCTGTGGTCAATAGCGAAGTTATCCCATTCCTCTAAATCTATTTGGATTTCTACTTCGTCACGACCAATTTCCTCGAGTATTATTAAGGGAGGGTCAATAGCAGCAGCAGCTTCAACAAATACCCAACTTTCATTCTCAGGAGGCAACAAACTTTTAAGTCGCTGAAGTTCGCTCATAAAAAATTAATTTCTTTCAATACTATAGAAACAAATGTTGCTTTTCAAGTAACTTGATTAACATCTGATGATTTATAAGTAGCATGAAATAAATAAAGGTTTAAATTATGCCTCAAAGAGGTGATCTTAAAAAAATTCTTATTCTAGGTTCAGGACCGATTGTTATAGGTCAAGCATGCGAATTTGATTACTCTGGTACTCAGGCTTGCAAAGCATTGAGGAAAGCTGGTTATGAAACTATCTTGATAAATTCAAACCCTGCTTCGATAATGACCGATCCCGAGATCGCGAGCAAAACATATATTGAACCGTTGACTCCTGAAATTGTCTCTCAGATCATTTTAAGAGAAAAACCTGACGCAATTCTTCCCACTATGGGAGGTCAAACTGCTTTGAATCTTGCGGTCAAATTATCAGAGTCTGATTTTTTAAAACTAAATAATGTTGAATTAATTGGTGCTGATTTAAAAGCTATTAACAAAGCTGAAGATAGAAAATTGTTCAAAGAATCGATGGAAAAAATAAACGTAAATGTATGTCCATCTGGTATAGCATCTAACCTAACTCAAGCAAAAGAAGTATCAAAAAAAATTAATTCCTATCCTCTTATAATTAGACCTGCATTTACTTTAGGTGGGGTAGGTGGCGGAATCGCTTTCAACCTTGAAGAGTTTGTAGAATTGTGTAAAACAGGATTAGAGGAAAGTCCAAGTAATCAAATATTGATTGAAAAATCACTTATTGGTTGGAAGGAATTTGAATTAGAAGTAATGAGAGATACTGCAGACAATGTGGTAATAGTTTGTAGCATTGAAAATTTAGATCCAATGGGTGTACATACTGGAGATTCTATTACCGTAGCTCCTGCGCAGACGCTAACAGATAAGGAGTATCAGAGATTAAGGGACTTGTCATTGAAAATAATTAGAGAGGTAGGAGTTGAAACTGGAGGGAGTAATATTCAATTTGCGATAAACCCAACTAATGGAGAAGTAATTGTCATAGAAATGAATCCTCGTGTGAGTAGATCTTCTGCTCTGGCTAGTAAAGCTACTGGATTTCCTATAGCCAAGATTGCAGCATTGTTATCAGTTGGTTATACACTTGATGAGATTATTAATGACATTACAAAAAAAACACCTGCATGTTTTGAGCCATCAATTGATTACGTTGTTACCAAAATTCCTAGGTTTGCTTTTGAAAAGTTTAAAGGCTCGTCAA
Organism: uncultured Prochlorococcus sp.; assembly: GCA_902542595.1. Lineage (GTDB taxonomy): Bacteria > Cyanobacteriota > Cyanobacteriia > PCC-6307 > Cyanobiaceae > Prochlorococcus_A. The sequence goes on along the minus strand of CACBVE010000003.1, from coordinate 39,937 downwards.
ATACATTAAGCACTGCTATGAAATCCGTAGGTGAGTCAATGGCAATTGGTCGATCTTTTGAAGAATCATTTCAGAAAGCTTTGAGGTCCTTAGAAGTAGGTATTTATGGATGGGAATGTGACTCACTTGATGAATTTAAGGACGAGAATAATATAAAGAATAGTTTAAGAAATCCAACATCTGAAAGGATTCTCATAGTTAAAAAAGCTATGCAACTTGGGAAAACTAATTCTTATATTCAAGAACTTACCAATATAGATTTATGGTTTATCGAAAAATTACGTAATATCTTTAATTTTGAGAACGATTACTTGAAAGATAAAAAAGTTTATGATTTAGATAGAGATTTAATGCTAAAGGCTAAACAATTAGGCTTTTCAGATCAACAGATAGGTAAGTTAACTAATTCTGAGTTTTTCGAGGTAAGAAAATATAGAAAAAAACTAAATATAATTCCAATTTATAAAACTGTTGATACTTGTTCAGCAGAGTTTTCATCTTCAACCCCTTATCACTATTCAACTTACGAAGAATCTTTTATTAATTTAAATTGTCAAGTTTTTGACAGCGAGATTTCAAAAAATAATAAACCAAAGAAAATTATGATTCTTGGAGGAGGCCCAAACAGAATTGGTCAGGGAATAGAATTTGATTACTGTTGTTGTCATGCTTCATATCAAGCCTCTACAAATGGTTACAAAACAATAATGGTCAATAGTAATCCTGAAACTGTATCAACAGATTATGACACTAGCGATATTTTGTATTTTGAACCTGTAACTTTAGAGGATGTGCTCAACATAATAGAGGCTGAAAATCCTTATGGCTTGATTGTTCAGTTTGGCGGTCAAACTCCCTTAAAACTATCATTACCATTATTTGAATGGCTTAAATCTAATGATGGAGTTAAAACCGGATCAAGAATTCTTGGGACTTCTCCAATCTCTATCGATTTAGCAGAGGATAGAGAGGAATTCACAAAAATTCTTGAAGAATTAAGTATTAGGCAACCTTTAAACGGTATAGCTCGAAATCAAGATGAAGCACAAACAGTAGCAAAAAACATAGGATTCCCCTTGGTTGTAAGACCTTCTTATGTTTTAGGTGGCAGGGCAATGGAAATTGTTAAAGATGAGAATGAATTATCGAGATACATTACTGAAGCAGTTAAAGTATCTCCTGATCATCCAATCCTTCTGGATCAATATTTGAATAATGCTATTGAGATAGATGTTGATGCTTTATGTGATTCAGAAGGTTCCGTTGTAATCGCTGGTCTAATGGAACATGTTGAACCTGCAGGAATTCATTCTGGAGATTCAGCTTGTTGTTTACCATCAATTTCTCTTTCAACATCTACTCTAGATAATGTAAAAAAATGGACTAAATTAATAGCAAAAAGATTGAATGTTGTTGGTTTAATTAACTTGCAATTTGCAGTTTCAAATATAAATAATGAAGAAAAAAAATTATTTATTCTAGAGGCTAATCCAAGAGCTTCTAGAACTGTTCCATTTGTTTCAAAGGCCATTGGTAAACCAGTTGCAAAGTTAGCTACTCAGTTAATGCAGGGTTTTACATTAGAAGATGTTAATTTCACCAGAGAGTTTTCTCCAAAATATCAGGCTGTAAAAGAAGCTGTTTTGCCTTTCAAAAGATTTCCTGGATCTGATACGCTTCTTGGTCCTGAAATGAGATCAACTGGAGAAGTTATGGGCTTAGCTAAAGATTTCGGAATTGCTTATGCTAAGTCTGAATTAGCAGCAGGCAACGGTGTCCCTTCTGAGGGGGTAGCTTTTTTATCTACTAATGATTTAGATAAAGAAAACCTTGAGGAAATTGCCAGAGAATTGTTGATTTTAGGATTCAAATTAATTGCTACAAAAGGTACAGCTTCTTACTTGATAGATTTAGGTATTAAAGTTGAAGTAGTTCTAAAAGTACATGAAGGTAGACCAAATATAGAAGACCTTATTCGTTCGGGACTTGTTCAATTAATAATTAATACTCCAATAGGATCTCAGGCTCTTCATGATGATGCTTATTTAAGACGTGCTGCTTTAGAATATAATATTCCTACTTTCACAACTATTCCTGGAGCTAAGGCAGCTCTTAAAGCAATAAGAGCTCTACAAATTAATAAAATTGATACTTTCTCTTTACAAGAAATCCATAATTGTTAGAACTTACTCTAAGCTTTTTAGTTTTTCTCTTAATTGATTAGCTAAAGAGTTTCGACTTATAGAAAGTAATTTCAAAGTATCTTCATACATTTTTAGTTGCGTTTCCGCTATTTGTAATCCTTTTATGGATTCTTTTATTTCATTAGAAAGATCACTTATCAAATATTTTTTCCCTTCAAAGGTTAAAACTGGGTTTGAAGATTCTGTTGTGTTCTCACTCATGGACTTTAGTTTTATTAAATAAAATAAAATTATATCTTTTTAATTAATTGTTTTTCACATAATTCTTTATAAATCCCTTTTTTCTTTATTAGGTCAATATGTTTCCCAACTTCAATTATTTCTCCCTTATCGAATACAACTATTTTATCGGCCTCTTGAGTAGTTGCTAATCTATGAGCAATTACAATAACAGTTCTATTTTTCATGGCTCTATTTAGTCCTTCCTGCACCTCTGACTCTGATTCTGCATCTAGTGCACTTGTAGCTTCATCTAAAAGAAGAATTGATGGGTTTCCAAGTATTGCTCTTGCAATTGCTAACCTCTGAATTTGCCCCCCCGAGAAATTTGATCCTCTTTCAGTTATTTTAGTTTCATATTTATTAGGAAGCTTTTCAATAAAGTTGTGGGCATTTGCTTTTCTTGCAGATTCTATAACTTCTTCTTTAGTAAAATTTCTGCCCATTCTTATTACATCAATAATTTTTCCTGAAAACAAAAAAGGCTGTTGTTGTACTAAGGCAATGTTCTTTCTAATATCTTTTGTATTTAATAATTTGATATTTTTGTCATCAATAAACATATCACCATTATTTGGGGTTATAAATTTTAATATCAAAGCCAACATTGTACTTTTACCAGCCCCAGAAGCTCCAACGAAAGCTGTAACTTCCCCTTTATTGATTTCTAAATTAATATTTTTAAGAACTTCATTATTTTTTTTATAAGCGAAATTAACTTTCTTGAAACTTATTTTGCCTTCAATATTGGATATCCTTTTTAAATTATTATTATTATCTTCGATAGGTTCTAGATTTATTTTTTTCAATCTTTTTATTGATGCTTCTGCCTGTTTATAGTCATTAAAATTTGTACTTACATGGCTTATTGGATCAATAAGCATCAATATTGCAGCAAAGAAACTACTAAATTCTTCACTTGTTAGAAGACCTAGATTGATTCTTGCCGCTCCTAAACCTAATATTGCTAATATTCCAAATGCTTCAACAAATCCTACAACTGGATATTGAAATGCAAGTATTTTTAATGTTTTATATTTTGCTTTTTTATTTGCACTTAATCTTTTATAAAATCTATTCTCAATCCAATTTTCTGCAGCGAAAGCCCTTATCGTCAACATTCCATTTATAGATTCAGCTATTAAACCTGCTAAATTACTTGTTGATTCTTGACTTTTTTCAGACGCTCTTAAAACTCTTCTTCCAAAACTATTAACTGAAAGAATAATCAATGGTGCTAAAACAAATGTTGATAATGTTAGTGACCAATCTAAATAAAACATATAAATTACTACCGCAAATAACTGTAAAATGCATGGAATAGTATCCTGAGCTGTTTTATAAATAACTTCGCTTACCCTATCTGCATCTTCTGTAAGTCTATATGTGATATCGCCGGCTGAAATCTTTTCAACAGAATTCATCTCTATTTTTTGAATTTTGCCAAATAAATTTCCTCTCATCACTTCACCAATTTCTAAAGATGGTTTTGCTATGAATACATCCTGTCCAAATTGAGCGATTTTCTGTACTAGAAATACAAGTAAAGAATTTATTATTATACTTGTAACTTTTGAGAGGTCACCAGATCCAATCGCTGGGATTAAGTTTCCAGCAAAATAAGCTAATAAAGGCCAACAAGCTACATAAATAAGCATGCATATGAAACCCTTAATAAACCTACTCAAATATGGTCTGATCGGTGGTATTAGTCTCAAGGTATTATATATTTAATTATTTATCCTACTTTATCAATATCATTGGGTATAAAAATAATGAAATTGGATCAATTCTTAAAATGGAAAAATTTGGTCTCTTCTGGTGGAGAAGCAAAAATTTTTATTAAGTCCGGTTCTGTCAAAGTTAATGGTGTAATAGAAACTAGGAGAGGAAGAAAATTAAATAAGGGAGATAAAGTTATATTTCTAAAAAATGAATTATTTTTCGAATAATTGGCCTATTAAACTCAATTTATATTAATATAATTTTCTCTGAGATAGTATTTTGAGAAAATCCGTTATTGCTGGCAATTGGAAAATGCATATGACTTGTGCGGAGGCTAAGTCATATTTAGAAGTTTTTTTACCTTTAATAAAAAACATAAAGAATGATCGAAAAGTTGTTATAGCACCTCCTTTTACAGCTATTTCAACCTTTTCTGATCATTCTGATTTTGATTATTTAGATATTTCTAGTCAAAATATTCATTGGGAAGATCAAGGAGCATTTACTGCAGAAATATCTCCAAAAATGCTTCTTGAACATGGTGTCTCATATGCAATCGTTGGACATAGTGAACCAAGGAAATATTTTAGTGAAAGTGATGAACAAATTAATAAAAGAGCAGTTTTTGCTCAATCAAGTGGACTTACTCCTATAGTTTGTGTAGGAGAAACATTAGAACAAAGAGAGAGAGGAGAAGCAAATAGAGTTATTACTAGACAGGTTGAACAAGGATTAGAAAATACAGATCCATCAAATTTAATTGTTGCCTATGAACCAATATGGGCTATTGGCACTGGTAAAACATGTGAGGCAGAAGACGCTAATAAGATTTGTTCTTTGATTAGGAAATTAATAGGTTTTGATGATTTAATTATTCAATATGGTGGATCTGTTAAACCTAATAATATTGACGAAATCATGTCAATGAGTGATATTGATGGGGTATTAGTTGGAGGAGCTTCATTAGATCCGAATAGTTTCGCGAGAATTGCAAATTATCAATAAGAAAAATTCATGGCCAAAAGGCTGGGGCCAAAAAACTTCAATCATGGGAGTTATTAATTTAACTCCTGATTCATTTAGTGATGGTGGGGAATTAAACTCTTCAAAAAAAGTTTTAGATCAAGTAAATCATTTCTTGAGCAATGGTGTTGATGTTATTGATCTTGGTGCTCAAAGTACGAGGCCTGGCGCTGAAGAAGTTAGATCTGAGATTGAAATAAAAAGGTTAATTCCTTATTTGAAATTAATAAAATCTGAATTTCCAGATGTTTTAATTTCTATTGATACTTTTAATTCTGAAGTGGCTTACGAAGCTCTTTTGAATGGTGCTAATTGGATAAATGATGTCACGGGAGGAAGAAGAGATATAAAAATTTTGGATGTAGTATCAAAATTCAACTGTCCATTCGTCATAACTCATAGTCGGGGTAATAGTCAAAATATGAATCAACTCTCTAATTACAAGAATGTATTGAGTGATGTTAAGTGCTCGCTTGATAATTTAATAAAGAATGCCTTAGAAAAAAATATATCTGAAAGAAATATAATATTGGATCCTGGAATTGGTTTTTCAAAGGATATCATTCATAATTTGGAAATCTTGAGAAACTTAGATGTATTTAAAAATTGGAATTTGCCAATTTTGATAGGTGCATCCAGGAAGAGATTTATAGGAGAAATTTTGAATGAGAAAAATCCAAAAGAAAGGGACATAGGAACACTTGCAATAAGTTGTCTTTGTTCTCAATTTAATATTGATATTGTGAGAGTTCACAACGTCAAACTAAATTATCAAATACTGAAAGTAGCTGATAGGATTTACAGAAAAGAATAAATTTATTATTCTTTAACTCCTTCGATTTTATCCTCTACCTCTTGGTATAGTTCTTTCAACTGTTCTATATTTTCATCAGAAGTTTCCCAATATCCCCTACCATTGACTTCAAGTAATGTACCAACAATTCTTCTGAAGCTATTAGGATTAAGATCCATTAATCTTTTCCTCATCTCCTCGTCATTTATAAATGTTTCATTAGTTTCTTCATATACAAAATTATCTACTTGACCACTTGTCGCACTCCAACCAAGAGTGTAATTAAGTCTGTTAGAAAGTTCTCTAACTCCTTCGTAGCCAGATTTGAGCATACCTTCATACCACTTAGGATTTAAAAGTTTTGTTCTTGAGTCTAATCTGATAGTTTCTCCAAGTGTTCTAACTTGAGCATTAGAAGTGGTTGTATCCGCTATGTAGCTACTTGGTTCTTTCCCATCGTCTCTTAATGTCTTGATCAATTTTGTTGGATCCGAATCAAAATAATGACTTACATCTGTTAATGAAATCTCTGAAGAATCAAGGTTTTGAAAAGTAACATCTGCTGTTTTCATTACTGACTCAAATACCTCTCTTTTTTGATTCATCTCACCAGGATTATCGGCGTTAAAAGCATATGTTTTGCGAGATAAATACATTTCTTGTAATTCATTTTCTTCCTCCCATGTTGAATTTTCTACGGCTAAATTAACATTTGAACTGTAACTTCCACTTGCATTAGAGAATACTCTCGCTGAAGCTTCTCTAATTGAGGTGCCTTCTTTTTCTGATTGTTCAAGTGAATGTTTCCTTACAAAATTAGATTCCAATGGTTCATCAGCTTCAGCTGCTAATTTTACCGCCTGATCTATTAATGCCATTTGATTGATGAATAGATCTCTAAATACTCCTGAACAGTTAACTACTACATCTATTCTTGGCCTACCTAATTCTTCTAAAGGGATTAATTCTAGTTTGTTAATTCTTCCAACAGAATCTGGTTTTGGTTTTACCCCAACAAACCATAATATTTGTGCCAGTGATTCTCCGTAAGTTTTGATATTATCAGTACCCCATAAAACACAAGCTATTGTTTCAGGCCAAGTTCCTTGCTCTTCTTTTTGTCTTTCAATTAATTTATCAACAACAGACTTCGCTGCAGCTACTGCTGCTGTAGTTGGGATTGATTGAGGATCAAGTGCATGGATATTTTTACCACTGGGCAAAACACCTGGATTTCTTATGGGATCTCCACCTGGTCCAGGTAAAACATAATTTCCATCTAGTGCTTTAATGAGGCTATCCATTTCTTTGTCTGCGCAGACCTGTTCCAGACAGAAAAGTAAGTAATCAAATAATTTATTTAATTCCTTCTGATTAACTTCATTAAATCCATTTAATCTGCAGACTCTTAGCCAAGGGGTAGGTAGATTTAAACCAAAGACTTTTAGAATATCGAAAAGTTTGGAAAGAAGTGATTTTTCTAAATAAACTCTACCATTAACAATTTTTAAAGAGTTGACCATTGCAAAAATCGAATCTCTTGCTGTTTTTATGATTTTTTCATTTAACTCTACAAATTTAAGTTCACCTTTATTATTACCATCATAAATTTGCTCAATTGTTAGACCGATGGATTCCGCGAGTAATCCAGGAAGAGATCTTAATCCTTCTTGTTCTCTCTCTAAAGATGCAATATTTACAAGTGTTGCAACAGCTTCTTCTGCTGTTGGAGCTTCTCCAATAGTATGAAGACCGCAAGGCAACAATCTACTTTCAATTTCCATCAATTGTTTATAGACATTTCCAACAAATAAATCTCTTTCATCTATTGAGAGTTCTTCTACGTCTTTTGAAGGAAGCTCTACATCTTTGTCAAGGTTACATTGTTTAGAAGTCTCCACTATTGCATTAACAATTTGAATACCCCTGCTATTTTCTCTTAATTGTTGATAAGAACCCACAAGTTCACTTAGTTCTTTAAGCCCTTTGTAGAGTCCTGCATTTTCCGCTGGAGGAGTAAGATAACTAATAGTTGAAGCATATCCTCTTCTCTTTGCAATTGTTGCTTCAGATGGATTATTCGCAGCATAGTAATACAAATTAGGCAATGATCCAATGAGAGAATCCGGATAACAAGTTTCACTCATGCCCATCTGCTTCCCAGGCATAAATTCAAGTGAGCCGTGAGTTCCAAAATGAAGAACAGCATCAGCCCCCCAGATTTTTTCTACATAAGTGTAATAAGCAGCAAAACCATGATGAGGACTAGCACTTCTTGAATAGAGTAATCTCATGGGATCACCTTCATAACCGAATGTAGGTTGAACTCCTATAAAAACATTTCCAAAATGCTTTCCATAAATAAGAAGGTTTTGTCCATCACTATTAAGGGTCCCAGGAGGTTTACCCCAATTTTCTTCAAGTCTTTGTGAATATGGTGTGAACTCTTCGTATTCTTTTACTGTCATTTTATGTGCAATATTTAACTCTGGAGAGCCATCCATTGCTTCAGGATTGTTAATTACTTTTTCCATTAATTCTTTTGAATTACTTGGAAGTTCATCTATTTGATATCCTTTCGATTTCATTTCGAGAAGTACTCTAAAAATTGAACCAAAAACATTCAAGTATGCTGCCGTACCAACATTACCTTTGTCTGGTGGAAAACTAAATACTGTGATAGCTAATTTTTTATCCTTTCTTTTTTTAACTCTTAAAGTTGACCATTTTATTGCTCTTTCAGCTATTACATCAACACGATCTTGGAGCGTATGCGCTTTACCTGTAGCATCATCGCGACCTGAGAGAATAATAGGCTCAATAGCACCATCAAGCTCTGGAATTGCGATCTGAAGTGCTACCTGAACAGGGTGTAAACCTAAATCACTATCTTCCCATTCTTGAGTGGTTTGGAAGACTAATGGAAGTGCAACCATGTAGGGTCTGTTTAACCTTTTTAGGGCTTCAATGGCTTTAGGATGATCTTGTCTTGCTGGCCCACCAACTAGTGCAAATCCTGTTAAAGATACAACTCCGTCTACTATAGGTTGATCCTTATTAATAGAATCATAATAAAATTCATTAACTGGTTTAGAAAAATCTAGACCTCCACAGAAGATAGGTAGTACTCTCGCACCTCTGTATTCCAATTCTTGTATAACAGCAACGTAATGAGCATCATCTCCCGTAACGATATGACTCCTTTGAAGTACTAAGCCTATTATTGGAGTTTTATCATTTTTAGGATTTATATCTTTTCTATTATTTTCCCAGTTTTGATATTCTTTAAGACTTTCAAACATGCAAGGAGCAAGAGGATGCCAAATTCCTAAATCTGGGAATGTCTCAGGGTCTTGAATTTTGAATTCTTCTATTTGATCTTTTATGGTCTCTGAAACAGCGTACTTTTCAGAAATCATTAACAAGAAGTTTTTTAAGTTTTCAGTGGTACCACCTAACCAGTACTGAAAACTCAGAATGAATGTTCTAGCATCTTGAGCTTTTTCTACTGGTAGATATTTAAGTATTGAAGGTAGTGTATTTAATAACTTCAGCATTGAATCTTGGAAACTTGCTCCATCAGATTCTTTTTTCTTTTTTATTAAATCTCCAATAATACTTTTAGATTGACCAAGTTGGGCCATACTAAATGAACCTAGCTTATTTAATCTCATTACCTCTGGCATGGAGGGGAAGACAATTGATGCTTTAAGTTTGTCTTTAAATGGAGATACTGCATCAACCACTTTTTGAGCAAGGTCTTCAATGAAAATTAGAGAGGCAACGAATATATCTGCATTAGCTATATCTTCTTTAAAATCTTCAAAATTGGTATCATTCCTAAGTTCTTCAATAAGATAGCCGCTAAGGTCTATACCTATTGGCCCATTCATTTTATTTATTGACTTTGCAGCTTCCGTTAAGGAATTTTGGTATTGTGGCTCAAGGACAACATAAACTGCTTTTATTACAACTTTGTGTTTGTTATCCTCAACAGGAGATACTCTGCGGTTTGCTGAGCGGACCTGCGTAAACATTGATTTTCTTTAAGTATTTCTACCAGCCTACGAATGAAAAGACGTTATTGTGTGCAATATAAATAGCGTGTAACAACCTTTAAAAAAAAAATTTTTTAAAAAAATGATTGAAAATTCTAAAAAACCCATACCAGTACTAGTATCTGGAGCTTTAGGCAGAATGGGTAGCGAAGTTGTTAATGCTGTATTAAATTCTGAAGATTGTGAACTTGTTGCAGCAATCGACATTAACGAAAAGAACAATGGCTCAAATATTTCTGAATTATTGAAGGTAAAAAATTGTGATGTTTTTGTTTCAAATGATTTTGAAGGAACTTTATGTTCTGTTAGTCAAAATTATAGAAATGAAAAAATCAAACCTGTAATGGTAGATTTTACTCATCCTGATTCTGTATTTGAAAATACTAGATCAGCTATTGCATATGGTGTATCACCAGTAGTAGGAACAACAGGTCTAAGTCCTTCGCAAATTCAAGATTTGTCTGTTTTTGCTCAGAAAGCATCGGTTGGTTGTGCAATAATTCCTAATTTTTCAGTAGGTATGGTTCTTCTTCAGCAGGCGGCATCGGTAGCTGCAAGGTTTTATGACAATATTGAATTAATAGAGATGCATCATAATCAAAAAGCTGATTCTCCTAGCGGGACTTGTATAAAAACTGCAGAAATGATTGAAGAATATCCAAAGAAATTTAATCAGAATTTAGTAAAAGAGTCTGAGACATTGAAAGGAGTACGGGGCGGGCTAAGAGATTCAGGAATTAATATACACTCTGTACGATTACCAGGATTACTTGCTCATCAGATAGTAATTATGGGATCTCCAGGTGAAACTTACACAATTAAGCATGACACTATTGATAGAAAGGCATATATGCCTGGGGTTTTAGAAGCTATTAAAAAGATTGGTAATTATGAAACTTTAGTTTACGGACTTGAAAAATTGATTTTTTAAAATGTTAATTCCAGTTAATTCAAGTCAAATTTCAAAACTTATTCCTGCAGTTGGTACAGGTAGCCAATTTAAGTACGCCTTGGGGAATCCTAGAAAAATTCTACAAAGAGTAATAGTTTCTTCAATTGGTGGATTTATCTCATTAATTATAAGTTCGACTGGAGATCAAACTAATAATTTCTGGTTATTCCTATGTGTAGGTTTCTTTTTGTATATCATATGGGGCCCAATTCTTGAATCAAGTAGAAAAAATTTGCAGTTAAGAAAATATAAATTTTTTTCTATATTTGATGGCTATGTATCAGATATCTATAAAACAGAAAAGATTGAAAGTTCAAGAGAACAATCCAATATGCAAGGTCGATTAGAAGTTATCGAAAACAAAAGGACTTGGTTAGTACTTGAATTAGAAGATGAAGATGGTTATTTGGAAAAATTAAGTTTTCCTATGGAAAATAAGCATAGTCAAATTAGGGTAGGTTCAAGTATTAGATGTTTGATAACATCTGATAACCGTAATTTTGACAGAGATTTATATTTGACCGATGCTTGGCTTCCTGAAATTAACTTATGGGTTGGTGAGTACCCCTATTTACTAAGACCAGCATTTGAGGAAATTTGTTATATTTATTTGAATAAATAGTTGATGCTCATATAATCTAATGAAAAATAAATTCAATTTTAAAATTATTGGATCAGGTCCCACAGGTCTATTACTTTCAATTGCACTTTCAAAATTTGATTGCAATATTTTTTTAACTGATTTATTAACAAAAGATAGATTAATTGATAAAGATAAAACTTACGCAATCACTCACTCAACAAGAAAAATTTTATCTAAATTCAAACTTTGGGAAAAATTAGAACCATTTTTATTTGGCTTTGATACCCTTTCAATCTCAGATAGCGTAACTTCTGCTTTTACCAATTTATCAACTTCTGACTTAGATGATGATATAAGTTCTGCTGAAAATATTGGCTGGGTAGTTAAACATTCAGATCTCATGAATGTATTTTTTCAAGAGATTGATAATTATGAAAATATTTTTTTTATGACACCACAGAGATTGTTGCGTAAAAAAATATTATTTGATTATCAATTCGTTTCAACAGGAGCAAACTCACTTGATAAAAAATTTTTAAGTTTTGTAGATTTAAAAAAATCTTATAATCAGTCCTGTTTAACGTTTAAGGTTTCTCTTAGGGGCAATTGTGAAAAACGTGCTTATGAAATTTTTAGAAAAGAAGGCCCACTTGCATTATTACCTTTAGAAAAAAACTTATATCAGGTAATTTGGACTTCCAGTACATTAAAGGCAATTGAAAGGTTAAATTCTGACAAGAATTTTTTAATGGATAATTTATCGACAATCTTGCCAGATGAATTTAAGTTGGACCAAATAATTGGAGAATTTAATATTTTTCCTGTCTCATTATCTTTAAATTTACCAGTTTTAAATTTTAAAAAATTAGTTTTTGTAGGAGATGCATTTCATACATTTCATCCTGTTGGTGGTCAGGGTCTAAATACTTGCTGGAGAGATGTTAATACTATTTATGATCTTTTTAATAAAAATACTGCTATTAATAAAATGCAATTGATATTATTTAAATTTAAGTATTTTTCAAGCAGGATTTTAGATATTATCTTCACTATTTTTATAACTGATTCATTGATATCAATTTTTGCTAATAAAAACGTTTTTTTATTTCCAATTAGGAAATTTTCATTTTTACTTTTAAATAAATTTCTTTTTACAAGAAAATTAGTCCTAAATCAAATGACTAAATCTATCATTTACTCAAGTATTAAATAGAAGTCATGAACAATTTTATATCTAAAGATATGATAATTTATTTATTTAATGAAGTAGGTTTAGAAGAGTCTTCTATCGAACTTGGTATAAAATTATCTATAAAAAATAAAACTCCATTACCAATATTATTATGGAGTTATGGAATGCTAACTATTGAAGAACTTGATAAGTTATATTCATTTTTATTTCAAATAATGGAATAGTAATTCTGTTATAATTAATTCATATTTATTAAAGAACAATTACATTTTTAACTAAAGTAAATCAGGTATCAAGGCAATCAATAGAGAAGCTTGATTTATTATTGTTAATTCTAGAGACTATTGATTTAAATGGCATACAATCCCTTTATACCATATCAAATAGGCTTAATTTTAATGATATTTTTCCAAATAAAGTTAGTATTTGGAAAGTAAGAAATAATAATCCATTGAGAAAATCTTATTTGAAAAACAATATTAGAGTAGATGAATTTGATGCCTTAATTAAAATCACTGTTGAAATGACTAGATATTTATATCCTTATATCAGAGAGATACTTCAATCAAAAGAGGATCTTAAAAATAGTTCAGTTATTTGGGATGACTTTAATAAGAGATTTACCGAGTTGATTAAGGAGAGATTTAACTTAGATAGTATGAGAGTGAAAAAACTTTTAAATCAAACAAAAAATGATGAAATTATTATAAATTCTTTACTTACCTTATCTCTTTGCATTTCAATTGAGGGTTATCAAAAGTTGAAGAATTTTTTATTCGATTTTTAAAAATATGCAAAATAAATTATCATTTCATCAGTCTGCGGTTACTCTAGAAATAATTGGATTACCGGATTATTCAAATAATGAAAATAAAGATCAAATATCCATAATTTCACAATGGAAATTAACCATAATAAATAAACCACTTATTGAAGGTAAAATTGAACATTTAGAACCAATAATGAATGCTTTTTATATGTATTCAAATCTTTTAATCAAAAACGAAATACCGATATATGAGTCTAAATTAATTGATATAAAAGCTGAAAATCTTTACATGCATAATATTGTTCTTAAGAGCTCTAAACCTGATGTTAAACCCTTAATTTTAAAGATTGGTAATTCATTATTGTCAGATACCATAAATTGTTTTGATCAGTTAAAAGAATCATCAAAAATTAGAATAAAAAAAACTGATCTATCTAACAATATTTCTAAAAAAGTAAGATTTGGTTTAAACAAAAAAGTTAAATTTTTTAATTTCGTTTTGCCACCGTTTATTGCTATTTGTTCTTTAATTATATTTTCCGCTCCTTTTATTTATTTTTATAATCCTATTGAAGATAAGGAAAAAAATGAACTAATAAATCTAAACAAAGGCTAGTTAGCATACTATATGTAAACACGATAGTATAGGGTAATTTCTTTTCAGAATAATTATTAATTTATTCTTTAGGCTTTGAAGTATGGCAGATTTGAACATTCCAAATATAAATATGAACTCTAAAAAATATATTTTTAAAAAAAAATTAAGCTTAAGAAGAAAATCCAATAAGAGACTATTTACAGAAGCTACTTTTTTGTTTATTTTAAGTCTTTTATTAGTTTATATAAATTATTTAATACCCAATAAATATTTACTTTTTCAAAATTTACCTACGACATTAAATAAGTCCTTTAACTTAATAATTGAACTTTTTTCTAATTTATACGAATTATTTTTAGTGATTTTTATTTTAATCTCATTATTTACTGCTTTAATTTTAATAATAGGTTCTTTTTATAGATTACTTAGGGTGTCTAAAAGAAAATCAAAGCAAATAATTTATAAATAATTTCATATTGGTTGCATTAAACCACCGCTTCCAGAGTCAGAGTCATCATCATCATTTTCTGTTTCAATTCCAAATAGAGCATAAATACCTAATAAAAGTGATGATAAAATAATTGTTAAAGGTAGAATCGAATTTTGAACAGTTATGTCAATATATTCACCCATGAAAATCTCTAAATTTTCATAAACCTAACCGATATTAAACACTTTCGCGTATTTTAAATAATTATTTAATAATTTATTCTTTTTTAATAAGTAGGCCTTTGTCAAAATTATTTATTTCTTCTATAAATAAACCAAAACAATACATCAATTGATCAATTTGATTTTGAACTTCAGTGACTCCTAAACCTCTTATAGTTATTAAAGACCATTGTTCCCCTTCATCAAAATTAAATTTATTTTGAACACTACTAGGTAATGAATTTTTAAGTACTTTAAAAGTTGATTTTTTTAATTTAGTTTCTATAAGAATATTGGGTTTTTTTTGTTTAATTTTGTAAAAACCACATCTTTTAGCAAGTAATTTTAATCTCATTATCATAATTAAGGACTCAACAGGTTTGGGTAAGTTTCCATATCTATTCACCCAGTCTGTAGCTAATTCAGTTAATTCATCATTATTTGAACATCCAGTAACAGATTTGTAAGCCTCAAGCTTCTCTTCTTTGTTTAATATCCATGTTGCAGGTATAAATGCATTTATTGGTAGATCAATTTGAGTGTCGTTAACTTCAGGTATTTCTTGCCCACTGATTTCTGAAATAGCCTCATGGAGCATTTCTATATATAAATCATATCCAATTGCATTTACCTTCCCACTTTGTTCTTCTCCTAGTAAACTACCAACACCTCTTATTTCCATATCTTTCATTGCAAGTTGGTATCCACTACCTAGTTCTGAAAAGTCTTTTATCGCTTTCAATCTTTGTTTTGCAGCATCATTAATTTTATTTATATTTGGATAAAATAACCAAGCATGTGCTTGTACACCGCTTCTACCAACTCTTCCTCTAAGTTGATAAAGTTGTGAAAGGCCAAATTTGTGAGAATCTTCAATAATGATTGTATTTACTTTAGGGATGTCTAATCCACTTTCAATTATCGTTGTGCATATCATTAGATCTACTTCTCCATTATTAAAAGCAATCATTGCATTTTCAAGCTCTGTTTCGTTCATTTGCCCATGAGCAATAATAAATTTTAAGCTGGGAAACATATTTTTTAATTTGTTTACAGCTTGATCAATATCAGAAATTCTTGGCAGAACATAAAAAATTTGACCTCCCCTATCAAGTTCTTGATTAATTGCAGTTCTTATAACATCCATATCTATTTCAGATAAATATGTTTTTATTGATCTTCTTGATGGAGGAGGAGTATTTAATAAGCTCATTTGTCTTAGTCCAGATAAACTCATATAAAGAGTTCTTGGAATTGGAGTTGCCGAGAGAGTTAAAACGTCTATGTTGTTTTTTAATTTTTTAATTTTCTCCTTTTGCCTTACTCCAAATCTTTGTTCTTCATCAATAACAAGTAGTCCTAAGTTTTTAATTTCTATTTCTTTTCCTAAAATTTGGTGCGTTGCTACAACTAAATCAATTTTGTTGTTTTTCAAACCAGCATAGATTTCCTTTCTTTCATTAACGGTTTTGAATCTATTTAGTAACGATACTTTTATTGGGTAAGGTGAAAATCTATTATTTATTGTTCTCCAATGTTGCTGAGCTAGGATTGTTGTAGGAGCTAGTAATATTACCTGTTTGCCTGATGTTATGGCCTTAAAAATAGCTCGAACGGCGACTTCTGTTTTGCCAAAACCTACATCTCCACAAACTAGCCTATCCATTGGCTTATCGCTTTCCATATCAGATTTTATTTCTTTTACAGCAGTAATTTGATCAGGTGTTGGTTGATAAGGGAATGATTCCTCTAATTCATCTTGCCAAGGACCATCTTCTGGGTAAATGTATCCCTTTAATTTTTCTCTTTTTGCATAAAGTTTTAAAATATCGACAGCAACTTTTTTTATTTGTTTCTTATTTTTATCTTTTATTCTTTCCCATTCTGTACCTCCTAATTTATTTATTTTTGGCTTTATTTTTCCGCTTGATCTATATCTGTTAACACTACCAAGTTGATCAGCGGCAACACTTATCTTCCCATCTTGATACTGAATGACTAAATAATCTCTTGAATCTCCAGTTATATTTATTTTTTCTATTTTTAAAAATTTTCCTATTCCATGATTTTTATGTACTATAAAATCACCGGGGCTAATCTTATTTATATTTATATTTGAATTTATACTTCTTTTTTTTCTTCTTATGAATACATTATTAAAAATAGATTGTTGTGAAAATAATTCTTTATCTGTTATCAGGACAACTTTCCATATCGGAAGATAAAAACCCTCGATTTCATAATTGTTCTTATTTTTTAAAATTAAAGGAGTTGAATTATTAATTGACTTGAATGCTTCATAAATATCATTTGGATTGTTTAAGAAGTTTGTAATACATTCGTGCTCAAAAAGTAAAGTCCTAGTTCTCAATGGCTGTGCTGATAATATCCATACTTTTTCATTATTTTTTATATTTTTATTTATATCATTGGATAATTTTCCTATATTTTTAGAGTATGAATTTATTCTTTTATCATTTAACAAAAACTTATTATCAACATTGACTGGAGATTCAAATTCATAAAATTTTATCAAATTAAAATTTCCTAGTGAATTTAATATTTCGTCAAACTTTAAATGTAAGTTAGGTTTGGCCTCTAAGTTAATATCATTATTTTTAAGGTTCTCATTTAATTCATATTCACAATTATCAAAATTACTTTCTGAATCTAGATACCAATTATTTGCAAACTTCGTACAATCTTCTAATTCATCAATTACAAGAATTGTTTGCGTATTTATAAAATCTATTATATTAGAGGGTTGTTTTTCAATTATTCCTAAATAACGATCAAGATTATTTTTATTTGTATCTTCTGAATTAAAAATACTGTTCTTAGATAAATTATTTAACTTATCTTTAATTAGCAAATCAAATCCAGCCTGTATTATTTCAATATTATTGATACTTTCTAATGTTTTCTGTGTATGGGGATCATATTCTCTTATTTTCTCAATTACATTATCAAAAAATTCTAATCTTATAGGAAACTCATTATTGACAGGATAAATATCTAATATTTCCCCTCTCCTACTCCAGAATCCCTCTGTTGAAGTTACATTATCCTTCGTATAACCAAGTAAAGTAAGTTTATTTGCTAATTCTTGAATCTCTATTTGAACCCCTTTTTGCAAATCTAACTTGTTTTCAATTAAAAAGTTTTTATTTATTAGATGTGGTTGTAGTGATCTTTCTGTTGATATAACAATATTAAGTTCATTTTTCTCTTTTTTTATTAATTTCGATAAAACAGTAAGCTGACTAAATTCAATCTCTTTGGATTTATTAATTGATGAGTATGGTAGATGTTCTGTTGGAGGATAATATAAAACTTCTTTATCATTTATACTTTCAAAATAACCTATCCATTTGTAGGCAATTTCTACACTAGGACAAATTAATAATATATTTTTTTTCTCTTTTTTTGCGATGCTATCTAAGATTATTGATTTTGCATATCTACTTGAACCAACAATATTTAATTCATTATTTTTTGAAATTCTTTTTATTAATTCAGAAGTAATTTGTGAGTTCGAAATATAATCAACTAAAGTATTTAAACTCATTTATAGTTATCAATCTTGATTGCAAATAACCGATATATTATATTAGATTTTATACTGATTGTGAATAATATTTGATGGATTCAGCTGCAATAAATTCTTTTATACCCACACTAGATCAGGTAGATAGTTGGTACGAAATCTTTACACTTTTACCAATATTAATCGCTCTAGAATTATTATTATCGGCAGATAATGCTGTCGCACTAGCTTCTCTTACTAAATCCCTCAACAGTTCAGAATTAAGGTCAAGAGCCTTAAATATTGGCATAACAATATCTTTATTATTTAGGATTATTCTGATCATATTATCTAATGTTCTTCTAAAGTTTATTTTTATTAGAGTTTTTGCTGGTTTTTATTTAATATACTTATTCTTCTCAAATGTTTTTTTAAATTCAGATATAGAAAACACTGAAAATGGTACAGATAATAATAAAAATAATTTTAGGTTCTTTAGGGTTGTAGCGCTTCTTTCAATTACTGATTTTGCTTTTTCCATTGATAGTATCACTACTGCAGTAGCTATCAGTGATCAATACATATTAATTATATTTGGAGTAGTGATTGGAGTATTAGCCTTAAGATTTACATCGGGGATTTTTCTAAAACTTCTTGATATATTTTCTAGATTAGAAACAGCCGGTTACGTAGCAATTTTAATAGTGGGGATTAAACTTTTACTAAATACATTAATTAAAGAATCTATTCTTCCAGACTATTATTTTTATTTTTTGATTCTTTTTGCTTTCATTTGGGGATTCTCTAAAAAAGAATCTAAAACTTAATCTGAGAGATATTCACCTACTGATGGCTTTAACTGTTGTATCAATTGCTTTTTGCTAGAAATGTTTTTGCCTTCAAGTTTTGCTTCTAACAAAATAATCGGATCAGTTTTAGTTGAAATTATTATTCCTTCATTTTCTATTACAGCAAGAATAATACCTGGTCTTGAATAATTGCTCATGAAAAGGTATTTTTCATTTTTAATTTCATCACTACTCAAAACTTTGATTTTAAGTATTTTTAGGTTCTTACCTCTAAAAGTTGTATTTGCTCGTGGGTATAATCCTTTTATTTTTTGAGAAATTTCAATTGCCTCATTACCCCAATCAACACTAAAGTCTGATTTTTCTATCATTCTTGCGTAAGTAATTTCTCTTTCAAGAGAATTTTGTTTTGTTAATTGAGAATTAGTATTTTTATAAATATTTTCTTCGAGTAGTGATATGGCCTTTAAAAATAATTTTGCAGATAAAATACTAAGTTTTTCCGATAGTGTATTTAAATTATCGTCATTACCAATTTTAATTTTTTCTTCCAATAATAAGTCGCCAGTATCTAGTCCCTCATTCATTTTCATAATTCCTACACCAGTAAATTCATCGCCTTTTATTAGTGACCATTGGATTGGAGCTGCGCCACGCCATCTTGGAAGTAATGAAGCATGTGCGTTCCAACATCCAAATTTTGGGATTTCCAATATCTCTTTGGGTAATATTTTCCCGTAAGCTATAACAATAAATAAATCACAAGATAGTGATTTAAGTTCATTTATAAAATGTATATTGTTTCTGATTTTTGCTGGAGTATAAATTTTTATAGATTCTTGCTCGGCAAAGCTTTTAACAGGTGAGGATATTAATTTATTTCCCCTAGATCTTTTCTTATCGGGTTGACTAACTACTCCAATTACCTCGTGCTTAGATTTAATAAAACTATCAAGGCTCGCAATTGAATATTCAGGTGTTCCCCAGAATATAATTCTCACGCGTCGCCAGTTATTGATAATTCATCTACCCATATATGTGGAGAAATTCCACTTGTTGTAACCTCTTGGTTTGATTCAATATTTACTATATTCTTCAAAAGATATTTGATATCCCCCGCTACAGTTGCAGATTCTATTGAGATTTTTTTACCATTTTTATAGAGCCATCCATCAAATGGAAGAGAGAATGAACCTTGACTTGCTCTGACACCTGCATGGATTGCATTTAATTCTTCAATATAAACAAACTCTCCCTCATAAGTAGTGTGATCTAATGATGTTTTTAGATCTGAGTTTTCTTCTGATTTCTCAACTACTATCCAATCAGGAGATACTGAGACTTTTGATCCTAGTCCAGCGTGGCCTGTGGGCATTGTTTTAAATATTCTTGCAGTTGATTCAGAATGTATAAAATTTTCAAGTCTCCCTTTGTTAATTAAACATAGTCTTTTGGTAGGAGTTCCCTCTCCATCAAATGGTGATGATGAAATATTCTTTTCGTGAAGACCATCATCATAAATATTAAGTGCTTCTGTAGATAGTTTCTCTCCAATAGAATTTTTATTAGATAAGCTAACTCCATCTAAAATGCTTCTAGCATTAAACATTGAACTAAAGGCATTAATGATAGTTAAAAAAGACTCAGGGGAAAAACATATTAAATATTTATCAGTTTTAATAGATGAATAATTTAAATGAGAAATTGTTTTATTAGAAGCGTCTTTAATACACGACTCAATATCTATATCTTCAACTCCATATCCAAGTTTTACAGAACCTGAGCTACGAGGTTTCTTATTTTCCTCTTCTGCTCTTGCATATAAATAAAGTGCAGCTTGACTTTTGGTATAACTCCGAAAGGCACCATCACTATTCGCGTATACTCTCTCATAAAAACTCTCAGATAGACCATTATAAGGAACAGATTTTATGGATTCATGGCTTTCTAATAGACTTATTTCCGCTTCTCTTAAAAGAGTAAGTAATTTTTTTATTCCAACTGGATTTCTTTTTTTTGAGTCCTTAACTTCAATAGGATCCTTGGCAAGTGGTGAGAATTCTGTACTTTCATTCTTGTTGCCAAAATCAGATGCAATATTTGCTTGATTTAGAGCTTTTTTAATTCCGGATTCACTGACATCACTAGTTGTTGTGATACCAACTAAATTAGATTCGTTCCAAACTCTTATAGTTAAAATTTGCTTTTGTGATGCCTTAAGTTGTTTAGCCTCACCTTTATCTACTTGCACAGAATAATCATTAGAAAAGCTTGCACCATAATCCCATTTTTTAAGATTTAGAGAATCTGCAGCTTCAGAGATTTGAGTTGTTATTTCTTTAGAATTCATATCCTATCTTCCGCCAACAGTGATTGAATCAACCTTAATATGAGGTTGGCCAACAGTTACGTTGACACTTCCACTGATGGATCCACAGAATCCAGGAGCTAATTCCAGGTCATTTCCGCACATTGATATTTTTGGCATAACTTCTTTAGCCTCACCAATCAAAGTTGCTCCCTTTACTGGATTAGTTAATTTTCCATTTTTAATAAGATATCCTTCTTCAACTGCAAAATTAAATTGTCCTGTAGCACCTACACTGCCACCACCCATTGATTTGCAGTAAAGACCATCACTAATACTATTGATTAAATCCTCTTTCGAATGCTCACCTTTAGCTATATAAGTATTTCTCATTCGTGAAGCTGCAGCAAAAGAATAATTTTGTCTTCTTCCACTTCCTGTTCTTTTATGGCCAGTTCTTAATTCACCTGCCCTGTCAGATATGAATTTTTTTAAAATTCCATCTTTTATAAGAACTGATTTTTCGGGTTCCATACCTTCATCATCTACTGATAATGAACCAAAGGATCCTTCTGAAATTCCTTCATCTATTGCTGTTACAGATTCATGTGCAATTTTTTCATTCAATTTGTTCTCAAATGGTGTTGTTCCTCTCTCTATTTGAGTAGTTTCAAGTAAATGACCGCAGGCTTCGTGGAATATAACACCACCAAATTTATTAGCTAATACAACAGGCATTTGTCCCGCATCAACATAATCTGCATAAAGCATGTTCATTGAGCTTTCGAATACATCATTAGCTGCTTTTTCGTGATCCCATAATCTGAATTCATGAGGCATTCCTGACGATCCAAATCTTCTACTTCCACTAGATCTATATTGGGCATCACTAGCAATCACGTTGAGTCCAACTGTTTGATGCAACCTGATATCTGAGACATAGGTTCCATCGCTGGAGGCTATAATTATCTCTTGCAGATTTCTTGAGTAACTTCCTTTTCTAGTTATTATTTTATTATTTTTTTTCAGAGACTTTGTGCTGACTAATAGTTTTTCACTTATCTCATGAATCGATGGGACTTCATTAATCCATTTTTTCTTGGATAAACTATAGTCCCTATGTTTATCTAGACCGTTAAATACTTCTCTTTTTTTATTATCTGTTATGTCTAACATCTCAATAGCCTGAGATACCGACCTCATCAAGCCATTCTTTGTTAAATCATTTGTACTTACAAATCCATCCTTTTTATTTTTGAAGATTCTAATACCAGCACCCCTTCCAAATGATGGACTTACACTTGTAATGAAATCCTCTTCAGCTAGAACGCTTGAGGTGTCTGTATTCTCTATAAATATTTCTACAAAATCAGCCCCAAGTCCAATCCCATAGAAAATAATTTCTTCTAATAAATCTTTATTGCAACTACCAAAAATGATCTCATTTGATTTGATTTGTGACGAAAGCATATGAATTTATAAATCTTCTCTGTATGAAAGATTATCTAATCGAAGGTTGGAAATCTTTGCTATCAAGAGGTTTTAATAAGTATAGTCTTAATAACTGGTAACCGTTTGATAAATATTTAGGTAATTTTTTAAGAGTTTTAGATACTTTATTTCCATCACTGCTTGCAATATCGGAAAGAACCTTGTTATTCTCTACAATTTTATCTAATCTTCCATAAAAGGTTTTATCATAAACGTCCATTACTACAGGGAAAACTCTAGCTGCCGTTTCATTTGTTTTATTAATAACAAACTGGTCGTAATCTCTAGCATCTAAACCTAAAGATGCATAGAAATCTTTTTTGATTCCTAGATCTCTTGCATACATAGTTGCAAATACAGCAAGTAAGAAAAACCTAGACCATAACTTTGATGTTAATGGAAGATTGTTCAAAAAGTATCTAAATCTATGGAAATAGTCAATTAGTGGATGTGTAAAAGTTGAGCCCCCAATGGTAATGTTTTTGCTTAACGATTTAACCGTACGTGGCTGTGCTTTCATTAATGCGTCAAAGAAATCACCATGCCTATTTTCATCTTGACACCAATTCTCAAAATAATTAAATAGTGGAAAAATTTTGCTATCTGGGTTCTTTTCGAGATGCCTATAAATTGCTATGTATCTCCAATAACCTATTTTTTCTGATAAATAGGTAGCGTAAAAAATACTTCTTGGTGGGAAATAAGTGTAATCTTTACTAGCGGTTAAAAAACCTAAATCTAACTGCAGTCCAAAGTCACTCATTGATTTATTCAAAAAACCAGCATGCCTAGCTTCATCTCTGGCCATATGAGCAAAACATTCAGCAAGAAGCGGGTTTTTGGCTTTAATTCTCTTGCTAAGTTCCTTATAAAGTAAGAAACCTGAAAATTCTGAAGTACAACTTCCTTCGAGAAAATCAACAAAAAGCTCTCTTGTCTCAGGATCTAATTTTTCTGCAGCGCCTTCAAATTCACTATTTCTTACAAAATGATGCCTGTTGTAATCTTTCCTAAATTCCTCACATATAGCTTCCAATTCTTCCTCATTTATTGATAAATCCATATTTTCCATCGCCTCAAAGTCTGTTGTATAGAATCTTGGAGACAAAATTGTTTCCTTTGCTGGGGCTTTTCCTCTATTTACTTCTTTTTTATTTGTAGATTCAATAGTTGATTGGGACATCTTTAAATGTTTTGTTATTACTATTATTTACTATGATTTGTATTTTCGAGGGAAAAGTTAACTTGGTGTTATTGTTTCTCTAATTAACTCCTATTAACTTTTGGCCATTTAATCTCTGAAGTACTCTTGAAATAATTAATTTTAGGGTAATTCTTTTTTCATCAATAAGAAAAGATTCAATAATACTGGGCTTTTGATTAGGTTTTGATAAAGAAATACTTTTTGATGAACTAATATCATCTCTTTCAAATGATAACCAAAAGTTACATGTATTTTTAATTTCACAATTTATCACCCAACATTTATCTCCAGCAATAGGTCTATTAGTGTTTGTGAGATTAATATTATTTATTTCTAATCCTCTTTGATTAATTTCCTCAGTAAGAGCTGGAATTAAATGAATGTTAATAAATTCTTGAAAAGGCTTTTTCTCTACAGGGAGTTCTTTTTTGATCTTATTAATAGTCTTTGAGGGTGTTTCATTTTCATTTTTTAAGTTAATTTTAGGGCCTGAACTATCTTGAGATTTATCATTATTTTTATTCATTTTGATAAGTTTTTCTGATGTACTATCTTTTGCTTCTTCAGAAATGGATTTATTACCATTTTCAGATATTTCATTATTAGAATCATTATTCGGTTCTAAATTTTCTTCCATAAAAAAGTTCTTTTTGTTCATTATAAATTAATATAACCATTTTTAAATTTTAATTAATGTAGTTACCTACCAATCATCATCATCTTTATCCCAATCATCTTTATTATCGGAATTATTAGAGAAATTTTGGTCACTTTGCATACTATTTTCTTCTGCATTTTTGACTACTCTGTAATTAACAGATATTGTTGGTTGGGTATCTCTTATATCCCTTTGTGGCGGCATCTCAATACTAGATTTTGTATCTTCTTGATTATTTAAAGTTTCATAATTTTCTTCTATATTTTCGTAAGTAATTTTTTTATATCCAGTAATCGTAGTATTCATCAATGCACTTATAAATAAACCTGAAAAAAAAGAAATAGTGATTAACTTACCTAAACTCACATCTTGTATAGTCCATTTTAGATATCTAAATGATGTCCTTTGACTATTATTTGTAAATAATATAGTTTGAAAGATTATTAATAAAACTAAAGTTAATAATAAAAGTTTTTTCTTAAAAATCATTCTAATTATGCTTATTCATTTTTTTTAGTAAATAGGTTTAGAGTATTATTTTGTAATTTTTTTAAGTTAATTCTACATCTATTTGATATTTAAGGATATCAACTTTTATAATTTTTACTTCTATTTCATCTCCAACTTTATAGGAATTCTTAGATTTCCTTCCAATCAATAAATTTTGTCTTGATCTATATTCATACCAATCATTATTAAGTGTACTGACATGGACTAATCCTTCCACATTGAGATCTAATATTTCAACAAAAAAACCATAACTTTGGACTGTTAAAATAATGCCTTTATAACTATTACCTAATAATTTTTCTGCTTTTCTTACTTTTTTAATACTAATCATATTGGATTTATATTGGTTTACTTTATTTTTATATTCATTAAGTTTATCTATTATAAATTTATTAAATAATGTATCTATATGCTTTGAAATTGATGTATTAAAAATATCCCAATTTACAAGTTTCCATGAATTACTTTCCATTATATTTATTTCGTTAACATTATTTTTCTTTGATTTCTTCCCATTTATTATCATATTAAAAATACAGTACTGATTTATGAGATTAGTGAAGTCATATCCTGGAACAGTCCATGGCGAAATATATAATTTTTCTCTATGATTATTTTCTAAATTGTTGGAAATTAAGCTTACTTCATTTTCTTTAAATTCATTAATTAAAAGTTTGTGTAAGATTCTTTTTTTATTATCATCATCGCATAACTTAATTATTTGGTTAAATGTTAAATTTCCATCTTCATTTAGCTCCATATCATTTGGTACAAATTCTGAGTATTTGATCATTTCATTCGCATTAATGTAATCTAATCCCTTCATGATGTAACCTGCACTTTTTAATCCATATTTATTTGAATGCTTATACCATATTAAATTTCCTTCTAGAAGTATTGGTGAGAGGTATGATTGGCAATCTTCTTTTCTTAATGGTTCAAAATAACCTTTTGAGTATTCAGCTGGATTTTGAATAAAAAATTCATCTAGTGATTTAGTATTGTTAAGGGCCGTTGGAATTTCAACTTTGCCTTCAAGCAGGTGCCTTTGCCTAAATGATTTTGAAATTTCTAATATTTTATCTAAATTTTCTATATGTTCCTTTATGGGTTTTAATAACCGTGATGTGATTCTGGTTTTACTTTTTCTAGAAAGAAGAGCCTCAGTATGCTCGCTCCCAACAATTAGAGCGCATTTTACAAGAGTAAGATGAAATCCCCATTCAGTTATTTCATTAGTGCTATTTAGTGTCAAGCAGAGGCTTATTGCTTCATTTTTTTTACCTAATTTAAATTCAGAAAAATTTCTTAAATTTTCACTAAGATAATCTTGCCAATTATTTAATAAAGGTATTGATTCAAAGGCATTAAAAAATATTTCCAAGGATTTTTTACTATTAAGATCTAATATCTCTGCAATATTATTTGTATGTATCCATAATTTAGTATTTTTATCTTTATCCTGCTCTATTTGAATCATTGGTAGCATTGGAGAATTATCAGAAATCCAACTTTTGAATAAATAAGAGTTTTTATTTGATAAGTCTATTCTTTTTCTTTTATCTATTTTCTTAGTTTGTATATCATTACTATTTTTTAAATTGATGATATTGCTTTTAGATAAAACAAAATCGGTATCTAATTCCTCATTATTATTAAGTTTTAATTCCTGTATTACATGACCTAATCCTTCGTCTTGACCAATAGGAAATCTATCAATCTCAACTTTAACTATATTCTTATTTTCTGATTTGTAGATGTATTTCTTATCCTCTTTTGGAAGTTTTATTTTGGAGAGAATCCTATCATCGATAGGAATTGCATATACATCATTGTTTATTATTTCAATTTTAGAAAGAAGTATTTGATTTGATCTTTCAAGAATACAATCTACTATTCCCTCAGGCGATCTTCTTTTATAGCCATCTTTTATTATCCGTACTAAAACTTTATCTCCATTCCATGCATAATTAAGAAGATTTTCTTTAATGTAAATATCCTCATTATTTTTTTCTCTTACAGCAAAGCAATAACCTTTGCTGCTACATCTTATTTTAGCGATAATATGATCGCTATTTTTTGCGCAGTTATACTCATTATCAGCATTTTTATTAATTATTTCTAGTTTTTCTAAAGCTGTTAAAGCAATATTCAATTTATCCTTATCAGATTTCTTTGATATTTTTAATGATCTGCATAATTGTTTATATTCTAAACCTTCTGATTGATTTAAATTATCAATAATTGAAGATGTTGAGAACATAATATAAATTAAATTATAAATAAATTAGAAAGTCTATACTCTATTATTACACCTTTTATCCAAGGTTAGAACTAATTTTTTTCATTGTCTTCTTTTTCAATAGCGAACGAGTTTAAGAATAGTCTTATACCAATTATTAAAAATGTAATGGAGGCTATTGATTTAAGAACTACTTCGGGTAAAAAACTTGAAATAGAACCTCCTGTCAAAGCTCCAAGTAAACTTGCAAAGACAAGGGCAGATGAAGATCCCAAAAAAACTGCTAATGGTTTATTTGATGTTCCGCTTATAGTTAAAGTGGCTAATTGGGTTTTGTCACCTAATTCTGCTATAAAAACGGTTAGGAATGTTGATAGTAATAAACTTAAAACCATTTAAAAATAATTTTTTAAAATATCATATGTTAAAAATAAACTTATTAATATCATTAATGCACCAGTAAATAAGGCAAATTTGCTGGGGGATATTTTTTTTGATAACCATTTACCAATAAATACACCGACTACACTTGAGCTTATTAAAGCAAGAGAACTTCCAAGAAAAACAATTATTGGTTTACCAGATTCTGCTGAAAGCATAAGGGTAGCAATCTGTGTTTTATCACCAAGTTCAGCAATAAAAATTGTTGTAAAAGTTGTTATGAATATTGATAAGAAACTTTTTTCTATATTGTTATCTTTTTTTTCTAAGTTACTATTCATTTTCCTGAAACTGCTAATTTAAAACTTTTCAACTCTTTACTTCTATATCCATAATTTGATGAAATATGTTGTTTGCAGCAATCTATAAGAAATTTATCACCATATTTCAAATAATCTTTAAATGAAGTCGAAAATTCATTGACTCTGCAGAAATGAGGTCTACTTTCGTAAATTAAGCATTTTTTATTCTTTCTATCTAGATTTTTACACCAACCATCTTTGTCTGTCATTGAATTTATTAGATCGATATCATCTTTGTTAAGTTTGTCGGCTAGGTCTATTCTTTCATTCAAGTTGAATCTACAACAAGCTCCGCAATTTTCTATACATGTCCATGATTTCATAATTTAATTCAATCTTGTTACGTATCAGTACAGTTCTATCATTTATTTGTAAAAATAGTATCACAAAACATACTCATTAATCATGGCAACACTTATACCTTTAGCCGTAGTTGCGCTAGCAGGACCAGCAATAATAGCTCTTGTATTTTACCGTAGATAAAGCATAAATTACTTGGTGACTTTTCTTGAAGGTGTTTATTGGGATTTAGATGGTACTATTGCTAATACCGAACTAGAGGCACATTTACCTGCTTTTAATAATGCCTTTAAAGACCTGGGTATAGATTGGAGTTGGGATATAAGTGAATACATAGAGCTTTTAAGGATAAATGGTGGTAAAAGAAGGATAGAGTACTACTCTAAATTAATTAATTATGATCTATCTGAAGATAGAATCATCAATATTCATGAGAAAAAGCAATTTCATTACTTAGAAATAATAAAAACAAATTGCGTTAAATTAAAAACTGGTGTTTTTAGGTTAATAAATGAATTACATAGAAAAAAAGTAAGGCAATTTATTGTCACTTCAAGTTCAAGAAAGCAAGTTGATTTACTCGTTGAATATTTATTTAATGGCTTTAACCCCTTTGAGTTCATTATTTCAAGTGATGACGTTGAATTAAAAAAACCAAATCCATTGCCTTATTTAAAAGCAATTCATTTGAGTGGTATAAGAAAAAATAACTCAATTGTTTTTGAAGACTCTAATCCAGGATTGAAATCTTCATTGGAAGCTAACTTACCCACCATTTTTGTTCCGTCAAATATTCCAATAGTTCTAGATGAGAATATTGAATTAGACTGTATTTTGGAAAGTCTTGGTGATGAAAAGAGTATGGCAAATGTAATTAAAGGTCCTAAACTAAAAAAAAATTATGTTGACTATAGTTTCCTAAATGATTTTTTAATGTCTGTTAGAAATGCAAAAAACTAATTTTTCAAGAATTTCATATCAATTAAGTAATTTTTTGTTTGGTTTTCTAAGTGATACTTGGAGGTCAAAATCTATTAATCTTATTTCTGTTTTGACTGGTTATTTTTTGTTTGCAAACTTTCTTACAAAATTTATATCTGAAGGTAAAAATGAATTAATTATGGTTCCTATAATAATTGTGTTTGTAGAAATCATTATAAGAATCAAGCCTTCCTCTAATTCAAAATTTTATAATCTTTGGTTGGTAGTTGATAAATTAAGAATCGGTGCAATCTATGCCATTATACTTGAGGCATTTAAATTGGGATCTTAAAAGCTATTCTTCCTCTTCTTCTTCAATAGGATAAACAAATCCTTGAGCTTTCCCAGTTAAAACTGATTTACCCAAAGATATAGCTTTTTGAGCTGCTAATGCTGCTTTACCTTTCCAGACAGCATGTCTCTGGTTCCTTTTACTCTTTGATTTTTTCTTCTTTGGTACAGCCATTCTGTTTCTTTATTTCCATATAATAATATAACCTTTAAGTGGTTATCTCCAAAACTTTTGAGTATATTTTGTTTATATACGTCAATTTCTTAAATAAGCATATATGCTTTATTAATCACTTATAAAGATTAGTGTTTAGATCAAAATTTTCATATTCAAATTCTAAATCAAGTTATTCGGATCTTCTAGGAGATATAGAGACGGGAAAAATAGAATCAATATTTTTCTATCCTAGACAGAGAGAAATTGATGTTCTGTATAAAAATGGCGAAAAAGTTAAAATACCTATCCTTTATAACGATCAATTAATCCTTGAAAAAGCAACTGAAAATAAAATCGAACTTACTATTAATAATAGTAGAAAAGAGGCCTCAGCGGCTAATTCATTCGCTTCCATAAGTCTTTTCCTGATTTTTATATTAGCAATAGTTTTAATATTAAGGAGTACATCAAAATTGGCTTCTAGAGCGTTTGGTTTTTCCAAAAATCAAGCTAAATTTGTAACTATTGATGATGTAGAAACGAGATTCGATGATGTAGCTGGTGTTCCTGAAGCCGCTGAAGAACTAAAAGAGGTAATAACATTTTTGAAAGAACCAAAGAAATTTGAAAATCTTGGAGCAAAAGTTCCTAAAGGAGTTCTTCTCATAGGCCCACCAGGAACAGGTAAAACATTATTGGCAAAAGCAATCGCTGGTGAATCTGGAGTTCCTTTTCTCTCAATATCGGCCTCTGAGTTTGTAGAACTTTTTGTTGGTGTTGGTGCAAGCCGAGTGAGGGATCTATTCTCTAAAGCTAAAGAAAAATCTCCTTGTATAATCTTTATTGATGAAATTGATTCTATTGGTAGGCAAAGAGGTTCTGGGATCGGAGGTGGAAATGATGAAAGAGAACAAACTCTTAACCAGCTATTGACAGAATTGGATGGTTTCGCTGATAATTCTGGGATTATTGTTTTAGCAGCAACAAATAGACCAGATATTTTGGACGCAGCGTTATTAAGACCAGGTAGATTTGATAGAAAAATTGAGGTAATGCTTCCAGATTTAGATGGAAGAAAAAAAATTCTTTCAGTTCACTCACTTTCCAAACCACTCTCAAGCGAAGTTGACTTAGGATATTGGGCTTCTAGAACAGTTGGATTTTCGGGTGCAGATCTTGCGAATTTGATGAATGAGAGTGCTATTCACTGTGTTAGAGATGAATCTAAATTAATCAGTGATCTTCATATAGAAAATGCTCTTGATAAAATTACCATCGGCCTGAGAAGTTCATTAATAACTTCTCCAAATATGAAAAAAATTATTGCTTATAACGAGGTAGGAAGAGCTATTGTATCTGCTGTGAGAAATGGTATTGAATCAGTTGATAAAATTACAATTTTACCGAGATCCGGATCTTTAGGGGGATATACAAAAATATGCCCTGACGAAGATGTAATTTCTAGCGGCTTGATTTCAAAAAAATTTTTGTTTTCTAAAATTGAAATTGCCCTAGCTGGAAGAGCAGCAGAAACTATAGTTTTTGGAGAAAGTGAAATTACGCAATGCTCATTAAATAATATCTCTTATGCGACAAATATCGTAAGGGAAATGGTTACAAAATATGGATTTTCAATTATTGGTCCAATTTCAATGGATTCTGATAATAATGAAATGTATTTAGGAGATGGGTTATTTAGAAGAAAGCCCCTTATAGCAGAAAATACTAGTTCTAAAATAGATAACGAAATCATAAATATTTCAAAAATTTCATTAAATAATTCAATAAAAATATTGAAAAAAAATAGATTCCTATTAGATAAATTAGTTGATATACTTTTAAATCAAGAAACTATAGATAAAAAAGTTTTTAAATTAACAACTTCTAAATTGTTGAAAGTTTGATTTAATTGTTTTAAATTAAAAAAAATATTTTCTTGATAATTAAAAACAATACAACGAGATTATTAGTTACACTTTCATTTTTACTTATTCTTCCATTGGTACAAAAACAATGGTTTAATTTGTATTCATTTAATATTAATGGTATTTCCTTTTATTCAATCCTTTACTATTTGAGCGGTGCAATATGTCCATCTTTAGTGTGCTTAAACTCTTTAAAAAACTATACATACTATAATTTTAATGAGGATAAAATTCATAGTAAACAAATAATTAAAGGAAAAAGATTATTATTCTTAGTAGCAATAAATTTAATATTTCTCTCTTTCTTAATAGCTGATTATATATATATAAATTTTGATCTTATATTTAATTTATTTCTTGAAAAAATTAATTTACCAAAGCCTGATATTCTACAGTTAAGTTTTTTCATATTTTTAATTTCTATCTTATTAATTTTTAAGAAATCTAGGTTTCTGTTAAAAAAAATTATATTGGTAAATTTTATTTTGATTTCTCTATATCTCTGGCATCTTCAAATTTATAATATTAATGTCGATGATCAGTTTCATATTTATAGATATTTTGGTTTAAATAACTTAAATTTAACTAATCTTTTTATTTTAGTCTCCATAGAAATTTCTTTTTATACGTGGTCATTCATATCATATAAAACTAATTTAAGCGATTGGATCGTGCCCAAACCTAAAAAAGGGGATTTCATCCCCTTTTTGAATATATTTATTTTTTATTTTTTTATAATTATTTACTACGCAATACTTACTTAAATGTTTCTAATCCTTCTATAGCGCAGAAAAATATTCCTTACTTCCTTTGGGATCCTCTAACATTGTTTTCTCTCCAGGGGTCCAGTTTGCTGGACATACTTCATCTGGGTTCGCCGCAACGTATTGATAACCTTGAAGAATCCTTAGTGTTTCATCAACATTTCTACCTACAGGAGCCTTGTTAACAGTCGTATGCATAACTACTCCTTCGGGATTGATAAGAAATAAGCCTCTATCGGCCTCTCCATCATCATTAAGGACATTATACGCTTGGCAAATTTCTCTTTTTAAGTCAGAAACTAACGGATAGTTAATATCACCTATTCCACCTTCATTTCTTGGGGTTTGTATCCAAGCCAAATGACAGTGTTTGCTATCAACTGATACCCCAAGTATTTCCGTATTAAGTGCTGAGAAATCTTGGTATCTATCACTAAATGCAGTGATTTCAGTAGGACATACAAATGTAAAATCTAGTGGGTAAAAGAATAAAACAACCCATTTACCTCTTAGACCTGAAAGTGTAATCTCCTTAAACTCTTGATCATATACTGCTGTAGCACTAAAATCTGGTGCTTCTTGGCCAACTCTTAAACTCATGAAAAAATTTGTCCTTAATTAAATTATGTATGGTCTGAATGACCGTAATAAGTATTATAATTTTATTAATAATGAAATAGCAAGTTTTTTTTTAATTCAATGAAATGGCATTATTCCTTTACTAGAAAATTTACAATTTTGAATCATAATAAACTTTTAAAAAATCTCAAAAAGGAGTTAATTAAATATCCAATAAACAGGCTTGAGAATAAAAATTCGAATTAAAAGAAATTTTTTTTTATTTAAGATTTCTTTAAACTTAACTCTCTATAATTGGATATAGTGTTTTTTAATATTTTTAATTATGGCTAAATATATTGAAAGACTGAAGGATAAAGTTAAAATAAAAAAATTTGATTCTAATCAGCCAATTGGAGCTTGGATTTTCGTCATCATATTAAACATTGTGGGATTTGCAGGATTTTTTTACTTAAAGGTAAATAATATAGAACTAGGTAGTTAACAACTTATCTTATTTCCTTTTTAATTGAACGACAAAAATTTTTTAGTCTTTCATTTCTCGTTAAGTCAGGTAAAGTCCAAATTGATTCTGTCTCAGGAAATGGATCTTGACTCCATTCTTTGAATTCTTCCATTATCGAAGCATTATTTAATTTTGATGTAAAATTTTTTCGTTTTTTTAAATATTTTCTAATCACTGTAAGATTTGCATTAATATATTCCCTCATAATAAATACCTAGTATTGTTATTAATTTATCATCTAGCAAGTTCTGATTTAAAGAAAAGATTAATTAGACGTTTTGAACTGCTTGAAAAAGTCCAAACGAATAACCTCCTATTAGAATCCAGCCAAGTACACTTGATATTATTGTAGATCTTCGATTGTGTCTCCTTAAAGCTGATTCAATCATTTCATTAACTTCATCTTTATTAAGATAATCTTTATTGGAGTTTTTTTTCATTTTTTTTCTTTTTACGATAAACGAATTTTTAAGAAAGTGAGCTAAGGCTTTTTACTTATAAGTAAGAGTTTATTTTTGATGATTTTTAAATATTTATTATTTATGTCAACAAATATACTATAAAATTTTAAAAATAAATTTTAAAACTATAAGATAAGGTAAAAGAATTGAAGAATCATAGTTTTTATACAATCAATGAATATTAATGATAAATCTGTTCTAGATATGATTAATAAACTTATTGCTATTAATAGGCTAAATAAAACTCAAATTCTTCATTTGGTGAATTTAGTTTCAATATCAAATGATTTCAATGATTTAAAGGATAATTTGAAATGGGAATGTTCTAAATCCTTTCATCATAATATTTAAAATACATAAATCCATTATTTGATTATTATGAATTTTTAAATTTATATGAAGGATAAATAATAGTTAAATGGATTAATTTAGATTTTTAATAATAATAATTTATATAAACTATTCAAATGAATTTTTGATAATAATTTTTCTTATAAATAACTTGCTCTTGATTACTATAATTAAATGTTGTTTTCTTATCTTTGCTAATTGATTTAATTAGTATTGTAGAAGTGATTATTATTATTAGTATGATTAGTAAGTCTCCAACAGTAATCCCTCTCTCCTTAAGATTCATAATAAAAAAATATATTTTTTTAAATATAGCCTTTTTTATTTGATAAAAAAATATTTTTAACAAACCCGCTAAAAATATATATTAAGTAAATATAAAGAGAATATAAAAATATTAAGACTATAACCTTTTGAGTCATATAAAAATAAATAGAGGAATTACTTAGTATGGAAATCAAAAAAAAAATTAGTAGTTCTAACACTCCTGATTTTTTCTCTAAAGAGATGATTATCACAAAAAAATCACTTAACGAAAATCAACTCAAATTTACTTATCAAAAACAGTTAATCTCAGATCTAGATAGTAAGCACAAGGAATGGTCAAAATCGATTGAAAGAAAATTTTAAAAGCTTTCGTTGATTATATTTAAAAGTTTATTTCTTTTATTTGTATTTTTCTCTTCCCAATGAAGTGTTACTTCATCATTATTGATAGGTTTTGCTTCATAAGCAAGATACCAAAGAATAAATCCGGCAGGAAATATTAAAATATGCATAACAAAATTAGTTGACTTATATCAAATATAGTGCAACACTTGGAATGTGCAAGTGTGACACTAATTTTTTTTTAATTATGCCCTCTCAGAGGAAAAGAATTGGTTTTTTGCCAAGTGAAGAAGTTCATGAAATTATTGAAAAATTGTGCATAGCTAATGAATTTAGTCAGTCAAAAGTCACAGGTTTATTGGTTGAAGAAGCGTTAAGGTTTCGAGGTGTATTAAATGAATCTTTTGTTCAAAAAAATAATTCCAAAAAGAATTCAATCAATTTTTCTTTAGATCCAGATACATTCTCTGACAATAATAAATCTCCACTGAATGGGGAAGACTATTCAGTTAATAAAAAAGTATTATCTGACGATATCAAAATGATGCATGAATTTATTGAGTTTAAATATTTTAAGAAAGTTATGAAGCGAAATAAAAATATTTTTGAATAAATAGTGTCACACTTCTAATGTTTGTATGAGATTGCTTTCAATGATAATTAGAAATTAAGCAATAGTAAATATTTATGGAAATATTTCTAATCAACTTTTAAAGAGAGTTCTTATAATTAATTAAATCTATATATTCAGCGGACTAAATCCTTGTGGAGAAATGAACCTTAGCCCGCTTTAAAAAAATAGCAATAAAAATAGATAAATACAATAAAAATAGATAAATACAATAAAAATGTAAATATATTTTTGAACTAAAATTGGATTATAAAAACTAAATATAAATGGCAGTAAGTGAATTAAATGAAGACGCACAGGATCAAATATGTGATCTTCTCGAAAATCTTCAGCAAATTGAGAAACTTAAAAATAAAGATATACGAATTTTGCTTGATAAGATAGTTAGAAAATATGGAGGAAAAGTAGTAAATAAATGAAGCGCTTATTAATCTCATTATTAGCTTTTCTTACTTTACCAAATGTTGTTCATAGCTCCCATTTGTATAATTAGAAAGAGCTTATAGTCACCTCAGAAAGCACTAGGAAATCTATCGATTTAGCAAAATACCTTAATGATAATGGTGTAGTTAAATATTCATCATATTGGTGTCCCAATTGCCTTAATCAAAGTGAACTATTTGGTAAGCAAGCTTATAAAGGACTTAATGTAGTTGAATGTGCAAGAGATGGCATAAATAGTCAAACTCAATTATGCATTGATAAAAAAATCAAAGGCTTTCCGACGTGGGAAATAAATGGAAAACTAATTTTAGGTGTACTTTACTAAAAGAGTTATCAAAGTTGACTGGATATAAGAATTAAGGAACAAGTAAGAAGATTAATGGTTAGATATTAAAGGTTAATTCCTGAGTACCTTTTACACAACCTCCAGCGGGATAATTAATTACTTTGTTTGATATTAATCCAATACTAATTGCAACTACTCCAATACCAATTAAAGCTCTAGATCTTTTGCTTGAGGAGAGATATTTCATTGAGTATTTATAGTTATTTAATGGTAGGGATTATAAGATTAATACGTGGTTTTTTGTTTTCAAGAGAATAACAAAAAGTAATTCTAAATCTTTATTTTTTTTTTTATAAAAAATTTTTAAATATAAGACATCTTGAAATCCTTTAACCACTAAATTCCTATATTATTTTTGGCATTTTTAGTTTATATTTGACATTATTTTTATAGTTGAGTTGTGATTATTTTTTTTATGAATGATAAAGAATTTAATGTAACTAAAGGAATGGCATTGTTACTTTTGAAGCCATTAAATTTACACACTAACTTCGTCCTTAATCTCATAATTTATATAACTAACCCTAGCAATAAAATTGGTTAATAAGATTTTTCCCAAGCAGGTTTAGTTCTCCTCCAACCTTGAGAGATTAACTTTTTCCATTCATCTCTAGCTTTATCAATTTTAAGTTCTTCTCTGGTTGTCATAAGAGGTGGTTTTTTGCCTAAAACACCAATAATTTTTCCAGAGTCAATAAACATATATTCAAAGAATTTATCTTTATTTTGCTTATTCTTTGAAAATCTTTTAACCCTTGAGTTATTGGAATTTATAAGCCAATAATCTTCTGTCAATTTTACTTATTTTATATTTTCTCGATTGGAGCCATCGTTAATCCTTTACGGAAGAGTTGCTCATGATATAGCTCTGCCTGTTCAAGATTACCTCTCCACACCTCAGCCGATCCAGCCTTGTCAACTTTGATTGTTAGATCCCATGCCCTTTTTTCGCTCATGCTTGGAATTATTGTTAGAAGACAATTTGCAACATGTTGAAAAGTATTAAAACTATCATCAAGAACTATTACCCTTGCTTCTGGATATTTTGCTTTAGATTTCTTTGGATCTAAAACTGCACCGAGTGAATTAAACATTATTGTGTGTAATGGATTAAGTCAATTAAATTTTCACCTAAGTTCTTCAATTGAAAAGTATTGAAAATGTCTCGAGCGTGACTTGAACACGCGACCTGCGGGCTATGAATCCGCCGCTCTAACCAGCTGAGCTACCGAGACATGGGAATATTGTAAGGCATTGATTGTACTTAATTACCATTTTGAAAATTTATTTGTTTATGAGCCTCATATATAGCGATTCCGCATGCTACAGATAGGTTTAGACTCCTAACACCTTTTTGATCATTGTTTCCAGTTTGTATATTCGGCATGAATATTGATATTAAAAAGTCACTTTTATCAATAATGCAATCTGGCAATCCTGAATCTTCTCTCCCAAAAAGCAAAACATCATCTTCCTGAAATGTAAAATCCTTCAAATATATCCCATTTTTTTTACTAAAAGAAATTATTCTTTTTGTTGTTTTTGACGCCAAAAATTTTTCAAAATTCTCATACTTATTAATAGTAACTAGAGGCCAATAGTCTAATCCTGCTCTTTTTAAGTATTTATTTTCTAGTTTAAAACCTAAGGGTTCTATAAGATTTAAAGGTATATTAAATGCAGCACATGATCTGGCAATATTACCAGTATTTTGTGGGATTCTAGGTTCAAAAAGAGCGACTTCCAATTTTAAGTAGGTATTTCAATACTTATTTCATCTATTTTGATTGCTCTTCCGTTTATTGCCAGCCAATTATCTTTTGATATTTTGGTTATTCTCTTTTGAATTTCGCCGATTCTTTCAATATATGTATTACCAATTTTATATTCAGAGACTAGACTCCAACCTACTTGTTCTCCAACAATAATTGTTATGCTTTTTCTTTTCATTAAAAGACTTATAAGTGAATTCATTTTTGTTGACCATTCATTTTGTTCCTTGCCAATACTTTTCATAACGAATCCGCCAATAGAATCTATTAATAATGGACCTTCTTCTTCTATTAATGTATTTAATAGATCTGTCGTTTCTATTAATTTCCAATTTTTTGGCCTTCTTTTTCTATGTAAATTAATTTTATCTTGCCATTCTTTATCATCCAAATTGTTTTCTAATAAGGCAACATATGATATTTCTTTTACCTCCTTAGCAAGATGCTCTGCGAATTCACTTTTGCCACTCTTTGTCCCCCCTGTAATAAAAACTATATGAGATGAATATTCACTAATACTTATATCCTTGACATTCATAAATTCTCTATTATTTAGAGAAATACCACCATGTTGCTAAAGGAATAATTGTGGCAGCAATTAACAAACCTATAACTATATAAGTAGCAGTTGAACTCTCAGTATCTTTTGATCTCATAGTGTTAAAATTTGGATCCACTACAGGATTATCAATAGATGAAGGCTGACTTTTTTCGTAATTTATAACAGTCTTCTGTTGGGTAATACCAAAATATTTATTTAAACTGGAAATTTCATTTGCGTATGTAGTTGAGGGGATAAGAATAAAAATTAAGCCAGTAAAGATAAGAGAAAGTATATATTTATTGATTTTTAGGTTCATTTTAAAAGGTTTTGGTTAATTATATATTAAAAACCATATGTTTGAGTAATTTTAAAGGTACTAAACAATATAATATTTGCATAATTTAATTAGAAATAACATATTTAAAATATGGGATTCAATGGGAAATCTTTAATATTTGTAGGTACATTACTCTTTATTTTTCAAATTGCAAATTTCTTTTCTATAGATCAAATTACTCCTGAGCTCGAAAGAGCTCAAGTGATAGCAGCAATAGCCTCATTGATAATTATCTTGATAGGGTTCTTATTTAAAGAGTTTGAACCTCTAGCTGGTGAGAAAGTTGATCTTAGTGGAGAAAATAAGTTTCTTTTCGACAAAAATATTCCGGATGAAGTTATTGATGAACTCGCATGGGGATCTGAAACGATATTAACTTCTACTGCAGCAGCGGCAATATTAATACACAATGACGGAGTAAATATATTGAGACGAGGAATTACTTCAGATAATGAATTTGACCCTGGAGAAACTTGTCTGAGATCAATAAAAGATATGAAATTAATCTCATTAGCAAACACTAAATTTTATCCGGGTAGAGATGAATTTTATAATTTTTGTCCCGATATTCCATCTATTTTAGTTGTACCTATAAATAAAAAGGCTTTTATATTAATAGGAGGATGGAGTGCAAAATGTTTTACTAAGTCTGATGAAAAATGGATTAATAACTGGTCCAAAA
>CACBVE010000002.1 GCA_902542595.1 uncultured Prochlorococcus sp. | reverse complement strand
TGCTCTTCGGTAATCTTTGGAATATAAGCACGAGTTCCACTTGGAGCAGGTTGAACTAAACACAAAATAAGTGGTTCAACTTGTAATTCTCTTCTCATTCTTCTCGATAAACCATTTTCAATTTCTCTTTGTACACCAATCCAATCTACCTCAAAATTATTAGGCCCAGTTTGTCTGGATAATTGTTTCCATCTATTTTCTAAGACCCAGCTTATTTCTCGTTCTGTCCACATAGACATTTTTCTTGGCTCTGCAGTAGTAACAACTCCTCTTAAATTAACTCTAGGAGGCGCAACCATCTTCCCATCTGTACTAATAGGAGCTAAAACAGTTACTACACCATCCCCAGCTAATTGCTGCCTTTCTTTTAATACTCGAGCATCTACTATCCCATTTCGTGAGTTATCAAGCAGTTCAACACCAGCTTTTACAGGATCACCCTTTTGAATAGAATTAGGTGTTAACTCAACTACATCTCCATTTTCAATAATTAAGATATTGTCCTTTGGGACCCCCATAGTTTGTGCACTCTTTCCATGACAAACAAGCATTCTATGTTCTCCATGAACAGGAACAAAAAACTTAGGTTTTGCGAGTGCCAACATTAACTTTTGATCTTCTTGAAAACCATGACCAGAAACATGAATATTCTCACCCTTTCCATAAACAACCTTTGCTCCAAGTTTCATTAATCTATCTATTGTATTAACAACAGAAATAGTATTACCAGGAATTGGGCTGGCTGAAAATATTACAGTATCAGTAGTCTTAAGACGAACATGTTGATGTTCACCACGAGAGATTCTGCTTAATGCTGCTAGAGGTTCTCCTTGACTACCTGTCATTAATAATAAGGTCTCCCTGTCTGGCAAATCTCTAATTTGCTTGATAGGAACAAACAAATCATCTGGGCATTTCATATAACCAATATCTCTTGCCTTAGCAATAACATTTATCATCGATCTACCTAACAAACCGACCTTTCTTCCATGTTTCATGGCCAATTCTAAGATCATTGTCACTCTATGCACAGAACTAGCAAAAGTGGTAAGGATAACTCGTTCTTTTGCCTCTGCAATATGTTTTTCTAAAGAGGGATAGATAGTCTTCTCAGAAGGACAAAAACCTGGAACTTCGGCATTAGTAGAATCACTGAACATGCATAAAACACCCTTCTCTCCGTAATGCACCATTCTTTCAATATCGAATTGCTCTCCATCTACTGGCATATGATCAAACTTAAAATCTCCCGTGAAAATAATTGTGCCAACAGGTGTTGTAACTGCTAAAGAAAAGCTATCGCAAATAGAATGGGTATTTCGAATAAATTCAACAGAAAAATGTTGTCCTACTTTTACAACATCTCTTGGATTTACAGTCTGTATAGTTGTTCTATCAGATACACCTGCTTCCTCCATTTTTCCTCTAAGCATTGACATTGCCAGTCTTGGGCCATAAATAATGGGTATATTAAAATGCTTTAGATGATGAGAAATACCTCCAATGTGATCTTCATGCCCGTGGGTGACAATCATTCCTTTTATTCTTCTTTGATTTTCTTTTAAAAAAGTTGTATCAGGCATAACAACGTTTACGCCATGCATACCATCAGAAGGGAAAGCTAAGCCAGCATCAACAA
Source organism: uncultured Prochlorococcus sp. (assembly GCA_902542595.1). Classification (GTDB taxonomy): domain Bacteria; phylum Cyanobacteriota; class Cyanobacteriia; order PCC-6307; family Cyanobiaceae; genus Prochlorococcus_A. The sequence continues at coordinate 46,862 of CACBVE010000002.1, read as the reverse complement.
GCATTAATTCCTCACCATATTCAAAAACGCAAGTGTTTTTTCCTATTTCATGTAGTCCTCCAAGAGGTATTACTCGTAGAGCTGGCGTATTACTTTTAGATCTAGATGAATCATGAGTAGATCTATTTACAGTTGAATTTGTTCTTGATTGCATAATTTTGAAATTTATGAAGGCCTGCTTGTAATCAAATAAGGTTTATTTAAATTTAATTATCAAGTTAAATATAATCCCTATTATAGGGAATTCAGGATAAAAGATAGTTGCTTTTTCATGTCATTGTTTAAAGGTGACAAAGGACTTCTAGGATTGCCTACATCCCATCCCGATAGCTCCAAAGCAGCCTTAATTGGGATTGGATTAGTAGTCATAAAAAGTGCTTTGAAAAGAGGCTGAAGTTTTTCATGAATAGCAAGAGCATTGGAAACATTTCCACTTTGAAAAGAAAGAATCATTTCTTTCAATTGCAATCCAACTAAATGACTTGCAACACTTACTACTCCTACAGCACCTACAGATAACATTGGAAGCAACAATGAATCGTCGCCACTATATACAGAGAGTTCGGAGCCACAAATAGCTCTTATTTCTGTTACTTCTTCTATTCTACCGCTTGCAGCTTTAATACTGAGAATATTTGAAAAATCCATAAGTTTCTTCACAGTATCAGGTAATAAATTGCATCCAGTCCTGCCAGGAATGTTGTAGAGCATAAGAGGCAAATCCTTTGCAGATTTAGCAATAGAACTGAAATGTTTATAAAGACCTTCTTGAGGCGGCCTATTGTAATAAGGAACAACAACCAAAGCACCGTCGGCACCAGAGTCGTAAGCTTTTTTTGTAGCTTCCACAGCTTCGCTTGTACAATTGCTACCAGTGCCAACTATTACTTTACAGCTTGCATCCAAAGATCCTTTTACCGCAATAAATAAATCATGCTGTTCCGCCCATGAAAGAGTCGGAGATTCTCCAGTAGTACCGCACAACACAATTCCATCGGAACCGTTCTCAAAAAGATAATTTGAAAGTTTTATAGCTAGTTCATAATCTACATCTCCATTCTCAGTAAATGGAGTAACCATTGCAGTCAATATTCTTCCAAATAGTGGATTATTACACTCAGTTTTGTCTGTAATCATTTTTTTGGAATTAATAACTCAGCTATTTGAACAGCATTCAGAGCTGCTCCTTTTCTTATTTGATCTCCACATAACCATAATTCTAATCCATGAGGCTGACTTATATCAGTTCTTAGCCTGCCAACAGCAACATTATCCCTTCCCATAACGTCATTTGGCATAGGAAATCTATTATTTTTGTAATCCTCAATAACTTCAATTCCAGGAGATTTTTTTAATTCTTCAATAGCATCTTTTGGCTCAACTACATCGGCAAATTCAATATTGATCGATTCAGAATGTGCTCTCAGTACTGGGACTCGAACACATGTAGCAGAGAGCTTTAAATAAGCAATATTTAATATTTTCCTTGTCTCATTAACCATTTTCATCTCTTCTTCGCAGTAATTATTTGAAAGCATAGGGGAATTATGTAAAAACAAATTAAAAGCAAGGGAGTATGGCAAAACTTCACTTTTTTGAGGATTTCCTTGAAGATATTGTTCAGTTAAAAGTTTTAGTTCCTCCATCGCCAGTTGGCCTGCACCACTGACAGATTGATATGTTGAGACTATAACTCTTTGAATAGTCGAAAGTTTGTTTAATGGAGCTAAAACTAATGTCAACAAAATGGTAGTGCAGTTTGGATTTGCTATTACCCCATCATGATTAAGTACTTCACTAGCATTAACTTCAGGAACTATAAGAGGAACGTTCTTATCTAATCTGAAAGCACTTGAATTATCTATCAGTAAAGCATTTTGATCAATAATGGTAGACAACCATTTTTTTGAAATACTTCCGCCAGCTGAAGCCAAAACTAAATCAAGATTCTTAAATTCTTCCTTAGTTGTTTTTTTTGTAACTAATTCTTCATCTTTCCAAATAATTTTTTTTCCTTCTGAGCGCTCTGATGAAAGCAAGACCAATTCTGATATTGGGAAATCACGTTGTTCAAGAATTTTTAGTAATTCAGATCCCACAGCACCTGAAGAACCTAAAACAGCAACTTTTAATGGCCTATTAGGCAAATACGGAGATTGTCTCACACTTAAAAATGATTTTTATTAGTAGTTTGACTATTTTTTTTACTTTATCAAAAAATTAACTTTCAAGGAAATCACATAATGTGAAATAATTAAGATTCGGCTCATAGTAATAACTTAGAAAAACATGGCTAAAGATGAACTAATAGTCAAAACAACACCTCTTCCTCAAAGTAGAATTTCATTCGAATTAGAAATACCATCTGAGACATGCAAAACGTATGTAAATGAAACAATCAGTTCTATCAGTCGTACGGCTAAAATTCCGGGATTTAGACTTGGTAAGATTCCTAAACAAGTCTTAATCCAAAGAATTGGCATCACACAATTACATGCTTCTGCTCTGGAAAAAATTATTGATAAATCATGGCAAGAAGCTTTAAAAATAAAATCTATAGAGCCACTAAGTGAGCCAGAATTGGTAGATGGATTTGAATCTTTACTTGCAAAGTTTAGTCCTGAAAAATCACTTAAGGTTACTCTTCAAACTGATGTTGCCCCAGAATTAAAACTTAAAAAATCCAAAGGACTAAGTGTTGAAATATCAAAGACAAAGTTTGATCCCAAGTCAATAGATGAAGCGCTAGAAAAATCTAGAAATCAGTTTGCAAACATTATTCCAGTTACCAATAGAGCAGCAAAATTAGGAGATATTGCTGTAGTTAGTTTCAAAGGAAAATATAAAGATTCTGGTAAAGAGATTGATGGTGGAACAAGTGAATCAATGGATCTTGAGTTAGAAAAAAACAAAATGATTCCTGGTTTCGTTGAAGGAATCGTAAAGATGAAAATTGGTGATACTAAAACACTTAACCTTAAATTTCCTGATGATTATTCTCATGAGGATTCAAGAGGCAAAGAAGCAATTTTTGAAGTAAATCTTAAGGATCTTAAGGAAAAAGAATTACCTGAACTTAATGACGATTTTGCAAAACAGTCTGGCAACAAAGAATCATTAAAAGAGTTAAAGAAAGATATTGAAAAGCAACTTAAAGACAACTTTGAAAAAACTCAAAAAGATATCAAAATTGAAGCTTTATTAGATGCCTTAACAAACGAATTGGTTGCTGAAATTCCAAAATCTATGATTGATATAGAAGTGAGGAATAATATTGAACAAACCGCTCAAAGATTTGCTCAACAAGGTCTTGATGTAAAATCTACTTTCACTCCAGAATTAGTTAAGTCATTAGCAGAGTCCACAAGGCCTCAAGCGGAAAAAAATGTTCAAAGAAATTTAGCTTTAAAAGCATTAGCTGAAAAAGAAAACGTAAAAGTCGAGAAAAATGAAATTGATTTAAAAATGAAAGATTATGAAGATGCAATCTCTCAATCTTCAAAACAAATAGATATTAAAAAATTAACAGAAGTAGTAAGTAACGATCTACTCAAAGAAAAATTAATAATTTGGCTTGAAGAAAATTCTGAAGTAAAAGAAAAAACTACAAAAACTTCTAAAGCTACCAAAACCTCCAAAGCAGCAAAAGCCACAAAAACTGCGACAAAAACTTCAAAAACCTCAAAAACTTCAAAAACTCAAAATAAAAAAGAAAAAAAATAATTTATAAAATTTCCTACTAATTAAACAAAAACCCCTTAAATTATTTAAAAGACGAAAACTAATTTGTGAACTCAGAAAAAAAACATTTGATCCAAAGCTCAATAAGTTCTTACGAAAGTAATAATAAAACTATTGCTGCTGTTCCTACAGTTATAGAACAATCTGGTAGGGGAGAAAGAGCCTTTGATATATATTCAAGACTTTTGAGGGAAAGAATAATTTTTTTAGGTACCGGAATTAATGATCAAGTATCTGACTCTCTTGTTGCACAATTATTATTTCTTGAAGCTGAAGATCCCGAAAAAGACATTCAAATATATATCAATTCTCCTGGTGGATCAGTAACTGCAGGAATGGCCATATACGACACTATGCAACAAATTTCCCCAGACGTAGTGACAATATGTTTTGGAGTAGCTGCAAGTATGGGAGCATTTTTACTGTCTGGAGGAGCAAAGGGAAAAAGATTAGCGTTGCCTAATTCTAGGATAATGATTCATCAGCCTCTTGGAGGTGCACAAGGTCAGGCTGTTGAAATTGAAATTCAAGCTAAAGAAATTCTTTTTCTTAAGAAAACATTAAATTCGCTTTTAGCAGATCATACTGGACAACCTTTAGACAAGATTAATGAAGATACAGAAAGAGATTATTTTTTATCGCCCTCAGAAGCAGTCGAATATGGGTTAATTGATAAAGTTATCAAAAAGTGACAAGGGATACTGATTTTTTAAGAATAAGATGACGAATCGATATTTATAAGCAATCCTAGTAAATAGGAAACACTTAAAACCTTTCACATTAAATTTTTATAATCGATGGCTAAATTCGACGCCCATCTTAAATGTTCATTTTGCGGTAAATCACAAGACCAAGTAAGAAAGCTTATAGCTGGTCCTGGAGTTTATATCTGTGATGAGTGCATAGACCTTTGTAATGAAATTCTCGATGAAGAACTACTTGATAATCAAGCCAATACTAACAACTCTCCGCAAGTAAAAAAGAAATTACCAACTGATAATCCCAAAAAATCTGTTCCTTTAGAATTAACCTCAATTCCTAAGCCATTAGAAATTAAAAGTTTTCTAGATAATCAAGTTGTTGGACAAGAATCTGCAAAAAAAATATTATCAGTAGCCGTATACAACCACTACAAACGATTAGCTTGGAAAATTAAAGAAGAAAGTAAAAATATCAATTCAAATGATTCGCAAGCAACGAAATTACAAAAATCAAATATTTTACTTATTGGCCCAACTGGAAGTGGAAAAACATTATTGGTACAAACTTTAGCTGAGTTTCTAGATGTTCCTTTTGCAGTAGCTGATGCAACGACTTTGACAGAAGCTGGATATGTTGGAGAAGATGTTGAGAATACACTTTTAAGACTTCTACAAAAGTCAGAAATGAATGTGGAACTTGCTCAAAAAGGAATAATTTATATTGATGAAATAGATAAAATTGCTAGAAAAAGTGAAAACCCTTCAATAACTAGAGATGTTTCTGGAGAAGGAGTTCAGCAAGCATTATTAAAAATGCTTGAAGGAACAATTGCTAATGTTCCACCCCAAGGTGGAAGAAAACATCCTTATCATGACTGCATCCAAATTGATACGAGTCAAATTCTATTTATTTGCGGAGGTGCTTTTATTGGTTTAGAGGATATTGTTCAAAAGCGTATGGGTAAACACTCTATTGGTTTTACAACAAACTCAGATCAAAACAAAGTTGATGCGAAAAAATTAGTTGACCCACGCGATTCTCTGAAAAATTTAGAGTTAGATGATTTAGTTAAATATGGACTAATTCCAGAATTTATTGGAAGAATTCCAGTCTGTGCAGTATTAGATCGTCTTACTAAAGAAACTTTAGAATCTATTTTGACCCAGCCAAGAGATGCGCTTGTAAAGCAATTTAAAACCTTATTAAGTATGGATAATGTTGAATTGAAATTTGAGCCTGATTCTGTTGAAGCAATTGCTAATGAAGCCTATAAAAGAAAAACAGGTGCAAGAGCGTTAAGATCAATAATTGAGGAATTAATGCTAGACATAATGTATACTTTGCCTTCTGAAGAAAAGATAAAAGAATTCACAATTACAAAAAATATGGTAGATAATTTGTTCTCATCTAAAATTGTTAAACTACCTTCAGGTTCAAAGAGAATTATTAAAGAGTCTGCATAAAATTAGAATTTAATTTTTTAATTGAATCCCAAATTTTTCTAATTAATGAAAAATAAATGCCAAATATACATAAGCCTTTTCATCAAAAATATAGACCAAACAACTTAGACGAACTGGTTGGGCAAAAATTTATATCCATTACACTCAAACAAGCACTATTAACAAAAAAAATTGCTCCTGCATATCTTTTTAATGGTCCAAGAGGCACTGGAAAAACATCAAGTGCAAGAATATTTGCAAAATCTCTCAATTGCCAAGCATTCGACCAACCTACGACAACTCCTTGTTGTAAATGTGACTTATGTAGACAAATTACAGATGGGAGCGCTTTAGATATTATCGAGATTGATGCAGCTTCAAATACAGGAGTAGAAAATATAAGAGAAATTATAGAAAGAGCGAGATTTGCACCTACTCAAGCGAGATGGAAAGTATATGTTATTGATGAATGTCATATGCTTTCAACGGCAGCTTCAAATGCTTTACTAAAAACCATTGAAGAACCGCCCTCACGAGTTGTATTTATCCTTGCGACGACAAATCCTGAGAGAGTATTAAATACAATAAAAAGTAGATGCCAAAAGTTTGATTTTAGAAGAATAAGCCCTAATGATATTTTTCAACATTTATCAGAAATCGCCGAACAAGAATCCATTGAGTACGAAGTTCAGGCGTTAAAAATAATTGCAAAAAGGTGTAATGGAGGTATGAGAGATGCACAAAGCCTCCTTGAACAACTTCATCTTCTGCCAGAGGGTATAACAATTCATAATATACAAAACTTGCTAGGAGAAGTTTCAGAAATTGAATTAACAAATCTGATTAAATCATTAATTGAGAATAATCCAGAATCATTAATAATAAACTGCAACAAATTATATGATGCTGGAAACGAACCCATTCAAATAATTACAGGATTATTGAATATAACAAGAGATTTACTACTACACAATACAAATAATAGATATTCAGATATCTACTATACCTCTGATGAATTTCAAGATGAATTAAGTAAAATCTCACAAAAGATAAATAAATCGACAATAATTAGCTGGCACAATAATCTAAGAAATATTGAATATCAAATTAAAACAAGCGATAATCCAAGACTTTGGTTTGAAATTCATCTAACAGGGCTTCTTTATAATCGAGAAAAAAATAGTTTTGAAGATAAGCAAGAAAATAAAAACAATAAGACTAAACAAGAGAATGAAAACATCCAAAAGAAAGAAACTATTGATAAAGAAAAACTTTCTCATGAAATTCAAAAACCTAGCATTAAAGAGCATGTAAGAGACACAAAATTAATTACAAAAAAAGACAAAAAATTAGAAAATTTTTATGATTATGAAAACGAAAGTATAGAGAATATTTCTGAAAATGCCCAAAATGATGCTGGATCAAATAATTTAAAAGATAAATGGGAATTAATTCTTTCTAAATTAGAGTTACCTTCAACAAGAATGTTGCTTTCACAACAAGCAGAACTTGAAAGTTTTGATTCTGAAAAAATCACAATTGCATTATCTCCAAACTGGGAAAACATGATAAAAAGCAGAAAAGTTATAATTGAAAATACAGTAAAAAAGATATTTGGAGATCAAATAATACTTAATTTTTCAACCAAACAATTAACTAAAAATAACCCAACAAACACTCCAGAAATAACCCAAAATGAAGTAAAAAATTTGAAACCAATAAAAAAAATAGAACCAAAAACTAATTTACCAACGCAAATTTCTAACGAAGCAACTTATCCTGATAGTTCAAAAAACTTAGCAAATTTTTTTAATGGAGAAATTATAGACCTTGATGAATAAATTAAATTCCAGTATGAAGAGTTTTTCGCCAAAGTATTTTTTTAGGAAAAATAGACATCTTTATTGTTACCCAGGGAATTACTATAAACCAATGTGATAAATAAAATACCGATACTAATACCATCAAAAAATTACTTTTTTGCAATACAGGTACTTCACTTTTACAAGAAGAACCATACCAAAAAGCAATTCCAGATAAAATAAAAGCTGTAAATGAAATAGGCCAGTAAATTGGTGAATCTAATAGAGCTACACTAAAAACAAAATCAAAAATAGAGATGATTGGCAGTGCGTATTGCAATATAAAGAAGTAAGTTAAATCAAATTTTTGCAAATAATCAATTTTATTAGTAACTAATTGATCCCCATAATCAAAGAATCTTTGCAAACCCCCCTCTGCCCATCTTTGCCTTTGCGCTAATAAAGCATTTAAATTTTCAACTGCTTCTTCCATGACTGGGGGATCCCATAAGATTCCAATTTTAGATTTTGATAGTAATAATCTTAAACTCAAATCAAGATCATCTGTAACTGTATCTTCATTAAAAGAACCACATGCCAATAATGTATCTTTCTTAATTAATTGTCCATTTCCTCTTAATTCAGAAACTCCAGCAACTGATAATCTTCCATATTGAAAGATTGCGTCCATAGCCATCTCCATTGACTGACATGAAGTTAAAAAATTCTTACTTTCATTAGTTACTGATTTTCTTAGTTGAACTGCAGACCAATCACCCTCTTCTACAAAACTAAATAACCTTATCAAAGAATCTTGTTTTAATTCAGCATCAGCATCCAAAACTAAAAACCATTCACCATGAGTAAACCTCAAGGCATAATTTAAAGCTCCTGACTTGCCCCCTCCTGCGTTTGGAGAACGACTTATAACTTTTAGCTTTTCATAGTTTCTAGATAATCGATCTAAAATTAAAGGCGTCTTATCAGAACTGCCATCATCGATTATATAAATATTTAATTTATTTGTTGGATAATCTAAATTAAATAGTCTTTCAACTAATCTTTCTATGACATTCTCTTCATCTCTGGCTGCTACTAAAATATCCAGCAGAGGGAGCTCTTTATTGCTAATTCTGCTGCTTACAGAATTTGAAACATTGTTCCTTTTGAAATTTCTAGAAATAACTATTAAACCGTAAAAAACAATCACAAAAGAAAGAGTCAATATAAGGTTAAAGAAACTATCGATCTTGTAAGCATGAGGAATAAAAGCTACTAAAAAACAAGCACTAAGAAATATAAAAGACTTCAATCTTCGATTTTTATAAAAACCCTTACTCATAGAAGTAAATTTTTAATTACTTAATTTTCATTGAGACAATATCTCAATTTTTTTAAGTTTTGCGTCTCGATAGTAATGATTCAATATTTGTTCATAAGAGAATCCTAATTTTGCCATTTCAATTGCTCCTGACTGAGATAAACCTACACCATGACCGAAGCCTCCTCCTCTCAAAAGCCATAAATCATCACTTAATTTATTAATAGTAAACAAATTACTAGGTATAAAATTTAATACCCGTCGAATATCATCTTTAACTAGAACAATAGATTTATTAACTTTATTCGTTTGTATTTCTAATTTTGTCACTCTGCCACTAGGCCCACGGTCAATAGAATTTAAATCCAAAACATCATCATTGATATTTATAAGTTTGTTTTTAATTAACTTTTCTTTAATTTCAAGACTAGAAATTTTCTTATTCCATCGAAAAAGAGAATGATTACTCCCATAAAACTGTTCTTTATCATAATTTAAAAGATTATTTAATTCAGATTCACTCGTAATTGGAAGATTAACAATTTTATTTAATGATTTAGAACCATCTATGGTTGATTTGAAATAAGAATAATCTTGAATTTGCCAGGACTCGCCTGCAGTAGCAGATACACCACCATTAGAACCATGGTAAAAAGCATTTATTGGTTGATTCCCATAAGTTAGGATTAAATTTGAAGTTTCTTCTATAGCTTTTTGTACTTTTTTATTTACTATTTTAGAAGGCTTATAAACCTGACATTGAGTGCTTATACATAAATGATAATTATCCATATTAAATCTATCAGAATTAAAAATGCCCCAAGTTCTTGCAATAACTGCTTGTGCCTTGAGTGCTTCTAAAGGAGAATTCGGTCCAATTTCGTATGGCAAAACTCCTGCCAAATAATCGTCAAACTCAATTTTTTGGACTAATGTCCAAGTTCCATATAAATCTTTTTTTAAATAGAAATTTTTGCCAAAATTTACACCATTTATTTTTATTTCTTCTTGGGCATAAATATTTATAGGTCCTTCGAGTTGCATAACACTATATTCATTTCGAAGAACAGGAGTAATTTGAAAATTTTTTATTTTTCTGAAAGTCTTATTTTTTAGTTCAAACTCTGGCATATCATCTTCAAATGGAATCCATACTTCCCAATTTTTAGGGTAAGCAACAGTCGTCTTAAACCCTTTATCTTTAAGTTTCTCTGCTTGTTTTTTCGCTGATTCATAGCTGGCAAAAGGACCAAAAACAATTCTTTCAATTGTTTTTGGATTTTTGATGGGTATATCCACCCATGTAATATTTATCTCCTTTGATTTATGTTTGATACCGTTAGACGATATTAGATTTAAAAAGCCTTTATCAGTAATAAAATTAATATTCCTATTCTTAGAAAAAGTATCATTTCCCCCTCCTAGATATTGCTTTAAGCCAATTAAAAATTTTCCTTTTTTAATTTCTTTATTGAGTTCAACCTTTATCAATTCTTCTGCTTTTAGATATGAACTAAATTTAGTGTTAATTATTAAAAGCGAAATACAACCTAAAAATAAATTTAAAAAGGCAAATTTAAGTTTCATAAGTCAGAACTTTCTTAATCAATTAAAAACTTTAATTTGCACCAATGCATATAAAGGTTTAGATTATCCTAATTAAACACATTTGACTTAAATGTCTAAACTAAAAACTCGTAAATCAGCTGCCAAAAGATTTAAAGCTACAGCGACGGGTAAATTCATGAGAAGAAGAGCTTTCCATAATCATTTACTTGATCATAAAAGCTCAAAATTAAAAAGACATCTATCAACAAAAGCAGTAGTTGATGAAAGAGATGCTGATAATGTAAGATTAATGATTCCATACGCATAAATCTTTAACCAATTTTTATTAGATATTCATGGCACGCGTAAAAAGAGGCAACATAGCCAGAAAAAGAAGAACCAAAATCTTAAATCTTGCAAAAGGTTTTAGAGGCGGCAACAAAAATCTTTTCAGGACAGCAAATCAAAGAGTGATGAAAGCTCTTTGTAATGCTTATAGGGATAGAAGAAGAAGAAAAAGAGATTTTAGAAGACTTTGGATTTCTAGAATTAACGCATCTGCCAGGATAAATGGAACAAACTATAGCAAGTTGATAAATGGCATGAAAAATTCAGAAATTATTATAAATAGAAAAATGCTTGCTCAATTAGCCTTAAACGATCCAAAGTGTTTTGAAAAAATTGTTTCTTCCGTTAGTAAGTAGAAAAAAGAATATAATCTAGAAAAATAAACATAAATAATGGAAATATCTTCCTTCCAATCTTATTTAATAATTCTTTTTGTTGTATTAATAATAATTTCTATTTTTGTATTCAGACAATTTCTAAAAACAAGAAGTGAAGAATTAAATTTAGTAAAGTTCGAGCAAAAAGGTTTAGATTCTCTCACTCAAGCTACAGAATTATATGAATTTGGATCTATTCAGATAAAAAAAAGATTATATTCTGAAGCTACTAAAACTTTTTTAAAAGCAATTGAAAATTATGAAAATGAACCTGATGAAGCCAAAGCGATAATAAATAATGCTTTAGGATTTTCTTATGCTGCTCAAAATGAATTTAAGAAAGCAATTAAACATTATAACTTTGCGATAAAATCACTTCCAGAATATCCTATTGCCCTAAATAACCTCGCATCAGCACAACAGCGTTTACTTGAGTACGACTTGGCATATGAAACTTATCAAAAGGTTTTGGTGATAGATCCAAAAAACAAAACAGCAATTAAAAAAAGTAGGGAATTAGAAAAAAGAAACAATTATAAACCTTATAAAGGTATTAAAGATAAGGGATTCTAAATATGGAAAATTCTTCTTCTTTACTAATTGGTGGAAAACAGTTTTCCAGTAGATTAATGGTTGGTACTGGCAAATACAAATCTACACAAGATATGGTGGAAAGTTTGTCAAATTCTGAAACGGAAATTATAACCGTCGCTGTTAGAAGAATTAAAAATGATCAGACCGGAGAAAATTTACTCGAAAAGATCAACTGGGAAAAATACTGGATGCTTCCTAATACAGCTGGTTGTGTTAATTCCGATGAGGCAGTCAGAATAGCAATTTTAGGTAGAGAACTTGCAAAATTATCTGGTCAAGAAGAAAATAATTTTGTGAAGTTAGAAGTTATTCCTGACAAAAAGTATTTGCTACCAGATCCAATAGAAACTCTTAAAGCAGCCGAAATTTTAATAAAAAAGGGTTTCGCTGTACTTCCTTATATCAATGCAGATCCTATTCTTGCAAAAAGACTAGAAGAAATAGGTTGTGCAACTGTAATGCCATTGGGCTCGCCCATAGGCTCCGGTCAAGGTTTGTTAAATTTATCAAATATAAGGATAATTATTGAGAATGCAAAAGTGCCAGTAATAATTGACGCAGGAATTGGAGTGCCTAGTGAAGCTTCTCAAGCTATGGAAATTGGAGCTGATGGTGTCTTAATCAATAGTGCAATAGCTCAAGCTGCAAATCCTCCTCTAATGGCTCAAGCAATAAATTATAGTGTGAAAGCTGGTAGGCAAGCTTTTCTGGCAGGAAGAATTCAAAAACAAAACTTTGCAGTAGCAAGTTCGCCGGAAAAAAACATATCTATCTAATTCTCTTTATTTAGCAAAGTTTAAAAAGAAAGTAAAAATTTATAATTTGCTTTTATTTATCGTATTAAGAAAAAAGATTTGAAACTATTTACAATGTTTTTTCGCAAAGTGGAAGCACGCTGTAGTAATTTATTAAATATATTATGAATCTTTTAATTCTGGAGTTCTGAGTGAAAGTTATTGTTCTAGGTGGAGATGGTTTTTGCGGTTGGCCTTGTGCGGTGAATTTAGCAGAGCAAAATCATGATGTTATTATTGTCGACAATTTAAGTCGTAGAAAAATTGATATTGATCTAGAGGTAGAATCTTTAACTCCAATTGCTTCGATAACAGAACGACTTTCTGCATGGGAAGAGATTGGAGGTAAGCCTATGAGATTTCTTAATATGGATATCTCTAAACAATATCAAAAATTGCTCAATTTATTAATTAATGAAAAACCAGATTCCGTGATTCATTTTGCAGAACAAAGAGCAGCACCTTACTCGATGAAATCCAGTTTCACCAAAAGATATACAGTGGATAATAATGTTAATGGCACCCACAATCTTCTCGCTGCAATAGTAGAGAGTAATTTAGATATTCATGTTGTTCATTTAGGAACAATGGGAGTCTACGGATATGGATCACATAGAGGTGCAACAATTCCAGAAGGTTATCTAAAAGTTGAAGTTCCACAACCAGATGGAAGCCGATTTGAAGAAGAAATATTACACCCTGCAAGTCCAGGTAGTGTTTACCATATGACTAAAACCTTAGATCAATTATTATTTCTTTACTACAACAAAAATGATCTTGTAAGGATTACTGATTTGCATCAAGGCATTGTTTGGGGAACAAATACAGAAGCAACCTTAAAAGATCCTAGATTGACAAACCGATTTGACTATGACGGAGATTATGGAACTGTTTTAAACAGATTTCTAATGCAAGCTGCAATTGGATATCCATTAAGTGTACATGGGACAGGCGGGCAAACAAGAGCATTTATACATATAAAAGACTCTGTAAAATGCGTACAACTTGCTCTTGAAAATCCTCCAAAATCTGGAGAAAGAGTCAAAATCTTTAATCAAATGACTGAGAGTCATCAAGTTGGAGAACTAGCTAAAAAAGTTGCTTCTCTAACAGGAGCTGATATTAATTATTTACCAAATCCAAGGAATGAAGCGGTAGAAAATGATCTAATTGTTGATAATAAATGTTTTATAGAATTAGGTTTAAACCCAACGACTCTTGATAATGGCTTATTAGAAGAAGTTGTTGAAGTTGCCAAAAAATACTCCAATAGATGTGATCTTAAGCGCATACCTTGTGTTTCATCCTGGACTAAAAAACAAGCTGAAGCAATAAAAACAAATTAAAATTTCTAAAATAGTTACCTTAAGAAAGTGAAAATTGCGTTGTTTACTGAAACTTTTTTACCTAAAGTTGATGGCATAGTCACAAGACTGACTAAAACAATTGAATTTTTAATAAAAAATGGTGATGAAGTTATAATTTTTTGTCCAGAAGGGTGTCCAGAATCATATATGGGTGCAACTGTAGTTGGAGTTGCAGCAATGCCATTACCCTTATACCCAGAGTTGAAACTTGGTTTACCGGGTCCTGCAGTCTCAGATAAGTTAGAAAAATTTAACCCAGATTTGATACATGTTGTTAATCCAGCTGTACTTGGCTTAGGTGGTATATGGTTAGCGAAAACTAATAATATTCCTTTAATTGCCAGTTACCATACTCATCTTCCAAAATATCTGGAACATTACGGTATGGGTATGTTAGAGCCACTTTTGTGGGAATTACTTAAAGCCGCTCATAATCAAGCCTTGTTAAATTTATGTACTTCCACCGCAATGGTCAATGAGTTAAAAGATAAAGGTATTCAAAGGACTGCTCTATGGCAAAGGGGAGTAGATACTTTAAGTTTCAGACCAAATTTGAGAAGTGAGAAAATGAGAAAAAAATTATTTGGGGAATATAACGACGCTAATTACTTATTGATTTATGTAGGAAGATTATCAGCAGAAAAACAAATTGAGAGAATTAAACCAGTCTTAGAAAGTATTCCTAATGCTTGCCTAGCACTTGTAGGTGACGGACCATATAGAAACCAGCTTGAAAAAATCTTCGAAAATACAAAGACTAATTTCATAGGATACTTATCTGGCGATGAACTTGCTAGCGCCTATGCCTCTGGAGATATATTTTTATTTCCATCTAGTACAGAAACACTTGGGTTAGTTTTACTTGAAGCAATGGCAGCAGGGTGTCCAGTTATCGGAGCCAACAAGGGGGGGATTCCAGATATTATTAGCGATGGGATTAATGGTTGTTTATATGATCCTGATGAAAAAGATAATGGGAAACAAAGTTTGATTGAAGCGACAAAAAAAATTCTAGAGAATGAAGATAAAAGAGAAGTTATGAGAAAAGAGGCACGAAAAGAAGCAGAAAAATGGAATTGGAATCAAGCAACACTTCAATTGCAAAATTATTATGCAGATACTCTCAAAGAAATAGATTAAATTAATCTTAGTTATGCTACGTGTGGAGGCGTGGGATTATTATACGAACTTAAAGGAAGTATTAGAGTAGCGATATTTTGATTCTTTTCAGGCCTTTTTTTCTTTGAAAATTTTTTACCAAAGGGTACTCTTATAACATTAGTTCCCTCAATAGAACAAATGTTTGAGTTATCTCCTGAAAAGTTATTGACAAAATTTGGTAAGTCTACATTTTTAACTGGCAGGTGCTTAACATTACCAGATTTAAAATCTTTGGTCATAGCTTCAAATACCCCAAAAAATTTGATGCTCGATTATTTTAATTAAAAAATTTAAAAAAATTCTATAAGAAAATATTAAATTTTTATTCTCACTGATAATAACTAAGTAAATATAAGGACGCTAGTCCTTTAAGCACATTTTTTTTCTTCGAAAGAATCGCCTTGATTTACATTGCAAGAACAAATTAAATTTCGATCGCCATATGCATTATTGATCCTAGAAACTGAAGACCAAAACTTAATAGAAGTTGGAGTTTTATAAGGAAAAGAAGCTTTTTCTTTTGAATAAGGATAATGCCAATTATCAGCAATTAACTCTTTCAGCGTATGGGGAGCGTTACTTATTACATTATTATTCTTTAATGCAACATTTTTTTCTATTTCGCTGATTTCTTCTCCAATCAATAGCATAGCCTCGCAAAATCTATCCAATTCAACCAAACTTTCACTTTCAGTAGGCTCTATCATTATCGTCTCTGGAACAGGCCAACTTATAGTTGGGGCATGAAAACTATAATCTATTAATCGTTTAGCTAAATCATTTACACTCAAACCAGTTTTGGATTTTAAATCCCTAAAATCTAAAATACATTCATGTGCGACAAAATTATTTTTTCCTTTATAAAGAATCTTGAATTTATGCTTTAAAGAATGAGCAATATAATTTGCAGACAAAATAGCATGCGCAGTTGCTTTCCTTAAACCACTAAGACCAGCCATTTTTATGTACATCCAACTTATTGGAAGAATACTTGCACTCCCATGCTTAGCAGAAGATACGTAATTGGAACTAATAGATAAATTATTATCCATTAAAGAATGAGTAGGAAGAAATGGGCTTAAAGTTTCTGATGCAGCAACCGGACCTACTCCTGGACCACCACCTCCATGTGGAATGCAGAATGTTTTATGTAAATTCAAATGACAAACATCAACACCATAATTCCCCGGTTTACATAATCCAACCTGAGCGTTCAAATTTGCTCCATCTAAATAGACAAATCCTCCCACAGAGTGAATTAAATCACATATCTTTTTGATTTGTAATTCAAAAACTCCATGAGTAGAGGGATAAGTCAACATAAGAGCCCCTATTTGGTTATTAAATTTCTTGACCTTGATTGACAAATCTTCAAAATCAATATTTCCTTCGTCATCACATTCAACAGTTAAAACTTCAAAACCTGCCATAACTGCACTAGCAGGATTTGTTCCATGAGCACTTTTTGGAATTAAACATTTTTTTCTTAACAGTTCACCTTTTGATTCAAAATAAGAATTAATTGCCAATAAACCTGCAAACTCTCCTTGAGAGCCTGCATTTGGTTGAAAAGAAACTGATTTTAAACCAACAATCTCACTTATCCATTTTTCTAGGTCAGATATAATTTTTGAATAGCCTTTAGTTTGATCTCGTGGGGAAAAAGGATGAATGGAAGATAAATTAGCCCAAGAGACTGGATTTAACTCTGCTGCAGAATTTAACTTCATGGTACAGCTTCCCAATGGCATCATCCCATCTACCAAAGAAAAATCTTTTTCTGCAAGTCGGAATATATATCTCATTAATTCAGTTTCACTTTGGTAATTTGTGAATATATCTTGCTGCATCCATGCACTGGATCTCAAAGCTAAACTTTCAAGATGAAATTCTTTATCAAATTTTATTTGCTCTAAATCTTCTTCTTTTTCTATTAGGTTTGCTATGAAAGTCAAAATATCTTTTATTTCTTTTTCATTACTAAGCTCATCTAAAGAGATGCCAAAGCCAGTTGAATTTTCAATAGTTGATCCCAACGGCAAAATTCTTAAGTTATAGCCATTTTTTAGAGCTTCATTATGGATCCTCTGGGAGTGCTCAGAATAAACATCAACACTATCAAATCTAATCCCATCAGGAATATCAAAACCCAAAGCAGCTAAACTTGATTCTAAATTTATTCTCAACTCAACTAATCTCTTAGCAATTTGGGTTAATCCAGAGGGTCCATGATAAATAGCATAAAAAGAAGAAATTATGGCTAATAAAGATTGAGCAGTGCAAATATTACTGGTGGCCTTTTCCCTTCGAATATGTTGCTCTCTTGTTTGCAATGCTAGTCTTAGAGACTTTTCTCCATTTTTAGATAGAGTTTGCCCAACAATTCTTCCGGGTATCAGCCTTTTATATTTTTCACTACAAGCAAAATATGCTGCATGGGGGCCACCAAAACCCAATGGAACGCCAAATCTTTGCATACTTCCCACTGCTACATCGACACCAAATTCAGAAATTGGTTTAATCAAAACTTGTGCTAGTGGATCAATACATGCCGTAACAATAATTTCTGATCTATGTGCTTGGGATATTAAGAATGTGGGATCATATAATTCTCCATTTTTACCAGGTAATTGCAACAACATTCCAAAAACATCATCATGATTAGGAAGGTTACTTTGAGTAAAGCGTTTTAAGGATATTCCCAAAGGTTTTGCTCTGGTTTGTAGAACATTAAAAGTATGATCAAAAACATTTGACTCCACTAAGTACACTTTTGAAGATTTATTTTTTCTTGCGGAAAAACTCATGGCCATGGCTTCTGCTGCAGCAGTACCCTCATCCAACAAAGATGCATTGGCGACAGGGAATCCTGTTAGTTCACAAACAATAGTCTGAAAATTAAATAAAGCTTCTAATCTTCCTTGTGCAATTTCTGCTTGATATGGAGTATAAGACGTATACCACCTTGGATTTTCAAGAACATGTCTTTGGATTACTTTAGGCATATGATTGTCATAATAACCAAGGCCTATAAGTGATCTCATTTTAGTATTTTTATTCGCGATCTCTTCTAATTCGTTTAAAGCCTCAATTTCTGAACAACCTTGGGGCAATATTTCTGAAGATTTATCTTTAAGCTGAATATCTTCAGGAATAACCTGATTTATAAATTGATCAATATTATTAAAACCAAGCTTGTTCAGCATAATTCTTTCATCATTATCTCCTAACCCAAGATGCCTATCTATAAACAAATCAGACCCAAATTTGGATGTCATATGAAAATATTTTTCTTTAAAATAGCTCTTTTTTAAAAGTTTGCCTTATTTTGGTACAACCTTTGATTGATATTCCTCAGAAGTCATCAAATCAGCAATTGATGTTTTTGATTCTGGTTTCAAAATGACTAACCAACCGTCTCCAATCGGATCATTCTGTAAAATCTCAGGGTTCTCAATAACACTTTCATTTACTGATACTATTTCCCCTGAAAAAGGCAGATAGACTTCCTCTACGGCCTTAACTGATTCTATTGTTCCAAAAGTCTCGCCTTTCTCTAAAGTCGCCCCTTCATCAGCTAATTCAACAAAAACAATATCTCCTAATTGATCTATAGCGAATTCACTAACTCCAATTTTTAATAATCCATTTTCTTCCAAGACATATTCATGAGTATCAGCATAGTTGAGGTTGTCTGGAAACTTGTAAGACATGATTAAGTAGATAAAGGAAGTAGAGAATCCTTTGAAATTAATTTTTCCTCTAATAGTTCAGATAATAATCGAATTAATGCAATTTTGATGTGAGCTATGTGAGAACCACCTTGAACAAAAATATTGTAAGGCTCTCTTAGAGGGGCATCAGCAGAAAATTCACTTGTACTACCTTCAATAAAGGTGCCTCCTGCCATTAATAATTTTGAATCATATCCATCCATGGATGATGGAACAACATTCAGAAAAGAATCTACTGGTGAAGAATTTTGAAAAGATTGACAAACTTTTTGTACCAAATGAGGATTATTCAATCTTACTGACTGAATAAGATCAGATCTATAAGTTGCTGGCTCTGGTAAAACCTTAAATCCCAAATTTTGAAAGACTGCTGCAACCATATCAGCACCTTTTAGTGATTCGTGAACAATTTGTGGTGCTAAAAACAAACCCTGCAAAATTAATCTTCCTAGTCCAAAATTTATTCCTGCAGAAGAACCAATGCCTGGTGAGGTTAATCTAGAACATGCCATCTCAACCAACTCTGCATCTCCTGCAACGTACCCACCAGTTGGAACGATTGTTCCTCCCAAATTTTTAATCAATGATCCTGCAATTATATTTGCTCCTTTAGAAATTGGTTCACAATCTTCAACAAGCTCCCCATAACAGTTATCAACAAAACATATACAATTAGGATCAAGGGAATGAATAAGACTACAAATTTTCTCTATCTGATGATTCGTAAGAGACTTTCTCCAACTATATCCACAACTTTTTTGTATGAATACTAATTTGCATTTATTTTCTTCAAAAGAATGAACAATTTGTTCTTCAAAAGAATCAAAATTCTCGCAGATATTTATTTGCTTATATTCGATATCAAAATCTTTAAGTGAGCCTTTTCCTCCTCCCCTTATTCCTATAACTTCTTCTAAAGTGTCATATGGTTGTCCTGTAAGAGATAACATTACATCTCCAGGTCGAAGTATTCCAAATAAGACAGAACTTATTGCATGCGTTCCACTTACAAATTGCATCCTCACAGCAGCCTTTTCAGCAAGAAACAATCTTGCAAAAACCGCATCAATTTTTTCTCTAGATATATCATCATGACCACTACCAGAAGATTGATTGAAATGACTAGTAGAAACTTTTTCTTCCTTAAAAATTGTCAAAATATTTTCTAATTTCTGGAAAACCTGATTAGACCTTTCTTGGAAAACTTTACTTAAACTCTCTTCAATAGAAAGAACAGCGTTTTCAGCCAGTTTTAAGTTATTATCAAGAGTCATTTATTATGAAAATTCATGTTTTTTTTCAGATGCTAAATTTCTTAATTCTGCGAGGAAAGCATTAGGTCCTCTACCCTGAAAATAAGAAAGTTTTTTTGAAGCCTCATATAAATCAAGAAGTTCTCCATCTAATTCTTCTGCCGTATAATCTCTAATTCCTGCAATTACCTCAGCAAAACGTTCTCTACGGGCAGATTTATTGACAGCATAGGCCTCCATTACGTGCATTTTACATGATCTCCAAGCCCTATCCTGACAAAAATGCACTGAAAGAGCATCACTTAAAGCAGAGGCTTCTTCATCTTCTATGTACCAGTCAAAGGATGAAGGTAAAGGTTTTAATCCTGAAAATATCTCGAATAACTCCCCGGCCGACAATGGATCACCAGAATCATTTTTTAGGGGTAATGCAGACTCTTCCAAAGATTTCCATAACTCTGGGTAATCACTTTCAAAACGATCCCTGATTTTTTCAATGCCTTGATCAAGAATCGTATTAACTTGAGCTAAAGCAAGAAAAACTTCAGGGCCTGGCGAAGATAACTTCCCATTTCTAAGATTAGAAATTTGCGAATTATGAACTTTACCTAAATCAAGAACTTCTGAAAGTAATGGCAATACTCTGTGAGACCAACCATTTCTTTCATGCCAGAGGTGTATCAAATGAGCCATAGCCCTTCGACCTCTAGATAATTTATCGCGATATCCGAGACTCACAGATAATCAATCTTATCAATAGTATAGTATGATAATATTACATATCGGTAATTTTGAAAATAGTATTTCAATATCATGAATTCAGTAATTTTCCAAGAAACAGCAAAATTAAAAAAACCTGTTCCAAGTGAAAAAGTTATAGAACTCTCAGAAAAATTACTGGAACCTTCCAGTCATTCAAAAAGATATCCTCCAAGACTACATAAAACGTGGGGAACAATAGTTTTTATGGTTGCAATACATATTCTTTCCCTTGTAGCTTTACAACCAAAATTTTGGAGTCTCCCTGCAGTCACTTCATTATTATTTTTTTACTGGGTAACTGCTTGTTTAGGAGTCACCCTTGGATATCACAGATTGTTATCACACAGATCGTTCGTTGTACCAAGATGGTTAGAAAGATTTTTTGCTACCTGTGGAGCTATAAGTTGCCAGCATGGCCCGATAGATTGGGTAGGTTTACATAGGCATCACCACTCTTTTTCAGATACTGAAGTAGATCATCACAATAGTAAAAAAGGGTTTTGGTGGAGTCATATGGGTTGGATGTTTAAAGATGTAGAAGCACTAAAAGCTGTTCCAAAACTAAGTGCAGATTTAATTAAGGATCCATACTATAGATTTTTAAATAAATATTTTTTACTCTTACAAATTCCTATTGGACTTTCTTTGTACGCAATAGGTCAAAAATTAGGAGTTGGAGGATGGGCTCTAGTCCTTTGGGGAATCCCATTGAGGCTTGTGGTTGTTTATCACGTAACTTGGCTAGTAAACTCCGCGACGCATTGTTGGGGTAAAGCACCATTTGAAAGTGGTGACTCATCTAAAAATAATGCGTGGGTTGCTGCATTAACCTTTGGAGAAGGTTGGCATAACAATCATCATGCATTTCCCAATTCTGCAAAACAAGGTTTATTTAGAGGTCAGATAGATATAACATGGGAACATATTAAGATTCTTGCGAAATTTGGTCTTGCAAAAAAAGTAAAGTTACCCTCTAGGTCGTATTATTAACTATATTGTTTAATATTTTCATGGCTAAAAGAGTACAAGTCGCATTAACTGAATCAATCGCATCACTGGGTAAAGAAGGAGATCTAGTTGAAGTAGCACCTGGATACGCAAGAAATTTTCTATTACCTTATGGCAAGGCAATGAATGTAACGCCAGCTGTCCTTAAACAAATTGAAAGGAAGAAAGAAAAAGAAAAAATCGCTGCTGATAAATTAAAGCAAGAAGCTTTAGATTTTCAAACTGCATTATCTACAATAGGTAGGTTCACTATCAAAAAACAGGTTGGAGAAGATGGAGTCCTTTTTGGAACAGTTACCAATGGTGATGTTGCAGAAGCGATAGAAGCGGCTACTAAAAAAGAAATTGATAGAAGAAACATTACTGTTCCTGATATTCATAATTTAGGTTCCTTTACTGCAAAAATAAAATTACATCCAGAAGTAAATGCAGAAGTAAATATTGAAGTAACAAGTTAATCAATTTGTTGCATTATTTTGAAAAGTAGCCAGAGTATATATCTAAGCAATTAAAGATATGGTTTCAGTACCTTTTCCAAATAATGGGCAAAATAAAGATTTTAATAGTGAAAATGCTGGATTAGTTCCTCCTCAAAACGTTCAAGCAGAGGAAGCTGTTCTTGGTGGCATACTTCTTGATCCAGACGCGATCGGAAGAATTGCAGATTTAATTAAACCTGAAGCTTTTTATATAAATGCCCATCAAGAGATTTATAGAACAGCATTAATGTTGCATACCCAGGGGAAACCAACTGATTTAACATCAATGAGTGCTTGGTTAGCAGATAATGGATCACTAGAAAAAATTGGAGGGAATAGCAAACTTGTAGAGCTAGTTGAAAATGTTTCCTCTACAGCTTCTATAGAACAAGTTGCTAATTTAATTAACGACAAATTCATGAGAAGGCAACTTATCAGATCTGGAAATGAAGTGGTTCAACTAGGTTTTGATCAAACTCAAGATACTAATGACGTTCTAGATAAAGCAGAGCAAAAAATATTTGAAATCAGTCAAGAAAAACCTTCAAAAGGTCTGACTCAAGCCGCTGAAATCCTTACAAGTACTTTCAATGAAATAGAGTCAAGATCATTAGGTACTTCAGTAGCTGGAATTCCTGTAAATTTCTATGATCTTGATGCAATGACTCAAGGTTTTCAAAGAAGTGATTTAATAATTGTTGCTGGAAGACCTTCAATGGGAAAAACTTCAATAGTTCTTAATCTGGCTAAAAATGTTGCACAATCTCAAGATTTACCTGTGTGTGTATTTAGCCTTGAAATGAGTAAAGAACAGTTGACATATAGACTACTCTCTATGGAAGTGGGAATCGAAAGTGGAAGGCTAAGAACAGGAAGATTACAGCAAGATGAATGGCCATTACTCGGAGAAGGTATCAATTCATTAGGTCAATTACCAATATTTATAGATGACAAGCCTAACTTAAGTGTTCTAGAGATGAGATCTCTGTGCAGAAGATTAATAGCTGAACAAAAAAAAGAACTTGGATTAATTGTGATTGATTATCTGCAGTTGATGGAAGGATCAACCCCTGATAATAGAGTGCAAGAACTTTCACGAATAACAAGAGGTCTTAAAAGCATGGCCAGAGAATTAAAAGTACCAGTAGTAGCTTTATCTCAGCTTAGTAGAGGGGTTGAGTCCAGAACAAATAAAAGACCAATGTTAAGTGATCTAAGAGAATCAGGATCTATTGAACAAGACGCAGATTTAGTATTAATGATTTATAGAGATGAATACTATAATCCGGAGACTGAAGATAGAGGAATTACAGAAATCATTGTCACTAAACATAGAAATGGACCCGTAGGAACTGTTAAATTATTATTTGAACCTCAATTTACGAGATTTAGGAATTTAGCTAATTAAATCGCCCCTAAAATGCATGATAATCACTCAACAAATGAATCTTTTGACGTCATCGTTATTGGAGGAGGACATGCAGGATGCGAAGCAGCTATAACAACAGCAAAATTAGGATTTTCTACAGCCTTATTTACAATCAATTTAGATAGGATTGCCTGGCAACCTTGCAACCCTGCAGTTGGCGGGCCGGCAAAAAGTCAGTTGGTACATGAAGTTGATGCATTAGGTGGAATTATTGGTAAATTAGCTGATGAAACAGCTATACAAAAAAGAATATTAAATGCAAGTAGAGGCCCAGCTGTATGGGCATTAAGAGCTCAAACAGATAAAAGAGAATACTCAAAAAGGATGATTGAAATACTACAAAATACAGATAATTTATCTTTAAAAGAAGCAATGATTACTGAACTGGATATTGCAAAAACCGAAGAAATTGGATTGAACTCAAAAAATATCTTAAAAAAAAGAATAAAGGGTGTAAGGACTTTCTTTGGTAGTTATTACTCAGCTAGATCAGTTATCATCACAGCTGGCACGTTCTTAGAAGGAAGAATATGGATAGGAAATAAATCAATGTCAGCTGGTAGGTCGGGCGAACAAGCAGCAAAAGGACTTACTCAAAATTTACACGAAATTGGTATCAAAACAGAACGTTTAAAAACAGGAACTCCAGCAAGAGTTGATAAAAGAAGTATCATTTTTGATGAATTAGATATACAACCAAGTACTGCAGCAGATAAATATTTTTCTTTTGACCCAGATATAAAAAATAATATGCCCCAAGTTAGTTGTCATATCACAAGAACAACTACCGAAACACATCAACTAATTCGAGACAATTTACATTTAACTCCCATTTACGGCGGTTTTATTGATAGTAAGGGGCCAAGATATTGTCCTTCTATTGAAGATAAAATCGTTAAATTTGCTGATAAAGAATCACATCAAATTTTCTTAGAACCAGAAGGAATTAATACTCCTGAAATATATGTGCAAGGATTTTCTACAGGTTTACCCGAAAATATTCAATTAGAACTTTTAAGAACCTTACCTGGATTAAGTGAATGTAAAATGTTGCGTCCAGCATATGCTGTAGAGTATGACTATATACCTGCAACGCAGCTCCAAACATCACTCGAAACGAAAGAAATTGAATATTTATTTAGCGCCGGACAAATTAATGGGACTACTGGTTATGAAGAAGCAGCAGCACAAGGGTTAGTTGCAGGAGTCAATGCTACAAGAAAACTAAACAAAAAAGACCCAATAATCTTCACCAGAGAAAGCAGTTATATAGGAACAATGATCAATGATTTAATTACCAAAGATCTCAAAGAACCATACAGAGTTCTCACTAGCAGGAGTGAATATAGGTTGACCCTTAGGGGAGATAATGCAGATAGGCGATTAACCCCATTAGGTTATGAAATAGGGTTAATTGATGAGAAAAGATGGTCGGTCTATAAAGAAAAAATGAAACTCCTTGAAGAAGAGAAATTAAGATTAAAAAACACTCGATTAAAAAACACGGATGAAATATCAAAAAAACTAGAATTAGCCACGGGATCAAAAATCAAAGGCTCAATAACTTTGAAAGAACTCTTAAAAAGACCAAACTTTCATTATTCAGATTTAAT
The DNA here is from genome assembly GCA_902542595.1 of uncultured Prochlorococcus sp. Classification (GTDB taxonomy): domain Bacteria; phylum Cyanobacteriota; class Cyanobacteriia; order PCC-6307; family Cyanobiaceae; genus Prochlorococcus_A. Next base: position 21,387 of record CACBVE010000002.1, on the reverse strand, counting down.
TAAATATAATTTGACTGAAAAAAATATAGCTTCTTCAATACAAGAAGGTGTTGAAATAGATATTAAATACGAGGGTTATCTTAAAAGACAAAAAAACAACATTGAACAAATAAATCGTCAAAGCTGTAAATCTCTGCCTCTAGAAATAAATTATGAAAAGATAGATACATTATCTTTAGAAGCTAGAGAAAATTTGAATAAGATAAAGCCAAAAAATTTTGGTGATGCTTCAAAAATTCCTGGGGTTAGCAAAGCTGATTTAACTGCTTTACTTGTTTGGCTAAAAATAAGAGAGATAAAAAAAGATAAGGCAAATATTTTTGCTAAAAAAAAAGTTATCATCTTAAAAGCACTCCGTCAGAGCACTGAATAATAAACTTTTTAACTCTCCAAAAATTTTATGGGAAGAAAAAGCCTCTAATTTTTTAGTGAAGAATTCACTACCAAAAATATCTGGCCCATGGAAATTAATGCTGCTTGGGGATGGAAGTCCAACTAGACATCTGCAGCTTTTAACTAATCAAGAGACAAAAATTAAATTAATTTCAATGCAATTAGATCCTCTATCCACTAAAGAAGGCCCTAAAGAATTGAATCAGTTAAATGGACCTTTAATTAGAAGACAGGTATGGATCAAAAGTAATAATAAAAACCTAGCATGGGCAGAAAGTTGGTGGAATGCAGATCAAGTAAATGAAAATTTAAAAGCCAAAGAAGAGCCAATTTGGAAGAATTTGACGCAAGACAGATCAGAATTATTTAGAGAAGTTGATCGTATTTCACTTGTCAATGCAAAATGGTTAGAAGATCAATTTTGCTTGAAAGGTCCATTCTGGTCAAGAAATTACAGATTTTTTCGAGACAAAAAACCCTTAACAATTATAAGGGAGGTTTTCAATCCAAATTTAGAAACTTTACTGGGTTATTCAGGAATTAAAGAATTTACCAAACTATACTCTTCTTCTTCTTGATCTGGGAAGATTTCTTGATTTTGATTGAACTTTTTGGATTGATTGATCTCTCGAAGTATTATTCTCATTTTCTGAAGCTCTTTGCCATCTTTCAACTTTGAAATCCATTTCATCTGGCCAATCTTCATCCTTACTCTCTTTCACATAGGGTAATTTTTTTTGCTCAGTTGTCTGTAAATTTTTTGGTTGCCTTAAAGATATTGCTTCTAAAGGTCTTTTTGAATACTTTGTAGTAGATTCATAAGAATTTGATTCTCTGGAAAATGTCTTAATATCGCTTTTATCATCATAAAAATTCTCATCATTCCAATCATCATTTTCTTCATCAAAAAATAAATCCACTTTTTCAGATACCCATCTTCCTACTTTTTTAACACTTTTACTTGTTATTCCTTGAAAATCTGAGTTCCTTCTTTTACCTGGCCTAGCACCAGATACTCCATCAACGAATTGTCTTCCAGTTTCAAAAATTTTATCAACTTGTTTATCAACAATATTTCTATCAAAACTATTTCTAAGATTTCTAATTCTCCTTGAATCCATAAGTTATTGTTCTTTTTAAAATATAAATTACATTAAAAAAATAAATAATTCCAAAGATAGAAACAAAAACACATCTAATTATTTCTAATCAAACAAAATTAAACACTTTTTATTCCATGATCCATTGAAGAAATTTACACAACATTTTTTACAGGCTATATTCTTTATTCTTTTTCTGTAGAAAAATTTCTCACCACAATTTTGACAAGTTCCTATATATTTTAATTCTCTCCTTTCAATAGGAAATGAGTGCCTTACAGAAATTTGAAAATTCTTCTCTTTCTCATTAATTTCATTCATCTTTTCTAAGAAATTTGGACCATGTATCTCATTTTTTTTTAATATCCTATCTACCCATGCATGAATCATTTCATGACATAAAGTACTGTTTATTTCACTATTAGATAATTTACTCAAAATAGGTTTCGATAAGATAATTTCAGAATCTACAAGACCATTAATTCTTTTTCTTTTATAAAAACCAGCAGTAGTTTTTAATCTATTATCACTCCATCTAACTTTTACTAATGGTTGATTATTAACCGCTAGAGAATTTTCAAAATATTGGCTATTAAATTTATGAAATAAAGGTAAAAGAGGAATTACAGGCATTATGGATTAAAATTAGTATTATTTTGACAAAAAAAGCCATCAAAAACGATTTCTTTTCTTAAAGTAATAAAAAACTTAAATCAACATGGATGCAACACTAGTTAAAGATATCGGAATTAAAGCATTATTAGTAGGCGGAGCTGTACTAGTTTCTTTTTGGACTTTTAATGCAGTCAAATTAGTTATAAGCGCCAGAGGAATTAATCCATTAGTGAGAAAGTTTTTTGATCAAATAGCTGCTGGCAGAATTGATGCAGCGTATGGTTTAACTACAAAAACTTATAAAACTCATGTGAAGCGCCAAGACTTTCTTAAATTTTTAGCTAGTTTAAACCTCAATAAATACAGAAATTTAAAATCAGGAAGACCTAGAGTCCAAGAAGATCAAATCATAATAACTTTGAATTTAAAATCAGAAGATAAACAAGATGAGCTCCCATTAGATTTTACTTTCGCAAAATCTGACAATGATTGGAAAATAGACAGAATAGCAAAAGTGAATTAATAATTTCTTGTGAGGCAAAAAGAATTGTTTAAAGAAGAGATAATACATCAACTAGAATTACACCCAAGTAGATTAGATAAAGAGAAAATCATCTCAGAAGCAATGGAAGATGGTTTAGATGATTTTTTTGAGGGCATCCGTATGGCACTTGATCCATTGGTAACTTTTGGTGTAAAAATTGTTCCTGAAAAAGAGAATGAAAAAAGTCAAAATTTTTTATGGAAAGATTTTAGGGAATTAGCAAATAAGCTTATTCAAAGAGAGCTTACTGGTCACGCTGCTCGCGATGCAATTATTAAGGCTATGGAATCTGCCACAAAAGAAGAGTGGAATGGATTTTATAGACGAGTTTTAATTAAAGATCTTAGATGTGGTGTATCTGAAAAAACAATCAACAAGATAGCCAAGAAATTTCCCAAATATGCGATTCCTATTTTTTCTTGTCCCTTAGCTCATGACAGTGCAAATCATGAAAAAAAAATGATAGGAAAAAAGCAAATTGAAATCAAATTAGATGGTGTGCGCGTCTTAACTATTATTAGAAAAAATAAAGTAGAAATGTTTTCTCGTAATGGGAAACAATTCCATAATTTTGGTCATATTATCTCAGAAATAGAAAACGTCTTAAAAGAAGATCCTACACCTCATGACTTAGTCCTAGATGGTGAAGTAATGAGCGCTAACTTTCAGGATTTAATGAAACAGGTTCATAGAAAAGATGGCAAACAAACAAAAGACGCAGTTCTACATCTATTTGACTTATGTCCCCTTGAAGACTTCCAAAAAGGGCGATGGAACACTAGTCAAACAGCAAGAAGTTTATTAGTAAAAGAATGGGTAGCAAAACATTCTACACTTCTTAGACATATAAAAACACTTGACTGGGAAAATGTAGACCTCAACACCAATGAGGGACAGAAAAGATTTGTAGAGCTGAATAAATCTGCTGTGGAGGGTGGATATGAAGGAGTAATGATTAAAGATCCTGATGCAAATTATGAATGTAAAAGAACACACAGTTGGTTAAAAGCAAAACCTTTCATTGAAGTCACTTTAAAGGTTGTATCTGTTGAGGAGGGCACAGGTCGCAATAAAGGTAGACTAGGAGCTGTACTAGTAGAAGGTGAAGATGATGGGCATGAATACAGTCTTAGTTGTGGAAGCGGATTTAGTGATATCCAACGTGAAGAATATTGGTCAAAACGGAATCAACTGATTGGTCAACTTGTAGAAATCAGAGCTGATGCAAAAACCAAGTCAAAGGATTCAGTGGCTTTTAGTCTGAGGTTTCCTAGATTCAAATGCTTTAGAGGATTTAAAGCTGGTGAAAAAGTTTAAATTTTAAAAAATAGTATTCCACAAAGTAGTCTATGAAAAATGTAGTTTTTAAGTAAAAAAAACTAAAAAACTTGGCTATAAAATGTAAGAATAATCATCAGGACTTTTAGAGACTTATGACAAAGAAAACAGTTTTCAACTTCATAAAAACACCTTGTGGACAAGCAAAATATATCGAATTAGAAGCCAACAAAACTCTACTAGGTAAATTTAGACTTTTGTGGTTTATCTTAATTGCATCTATTAGAGATTGGAATATTAAAGAGTAAATTCTTAGGATTTTTCAAAATATTCCCTGGAATATTTAGCTGAGAAATATACAACTAAAAAAGTTGAAATAATTCCAACAATAGTCATATATAAATTATTTGGTGATTGGACATTTTTTAGCTCCTGGATATTTTTTGCCAAACTACCTATTGAGCAATAAAGAAAAGTTCCTGGAATTATTCCAAAAAGACCAATAGCGAAATCTCGAAATTTAACATTATTCAAACCATAAAAATAATTAAGAATACTGAAGGGAAATATCGGAGATAATCTTGCTAAAAAAATTAATTTAAGTCCGCCTTTTTCTACTACTTTTTCCATAACACTTAATTTTGGATAACGACTAAAAAGATTTTTTAGCTTTTTTGCAAAAAAACTTTTTGATACAAAAAAAGCAACTGATGCTCCTAAGGAAGCGGAGAAAAAAACGATAATTGATCCTAAATATGAGCCATATAAAAAACCTGATAATAAAGATAACCAAGAAGCTGGGAGTATTAATAAAACAATTAAAATATAAATGAGAACAAACGAAAATATCCCAATTCCAGTATTAAAAAAAAAAGACAAATTATAAATATTTTCAAGAAATATATTCATTCTCAATTCAAAAGCTCGAGTTTTTTTGTAATTCTCTCCATTTGTACCGAACCCTCATTTAATTTAAATCTACATTCATCAACAATATCTTTTGGAGCCTTATCCACGAAATTTTTATTAGATAATCTCTTATTTAAATTATCTAATTCAATAGTCACCTTTTTTAGATCCTTGTTTAGCCTTTCCTTTAATGCATCTATATTTACAAAATCCTGAAAAGGTAAGTAAACCTCTAAATCACTAATTATCCCAGAAAAAGATTTAGCAAACTCTTTTTTATCAACAGCATTAGGTTTAAAAATAAATACTTCAGAAGATTTAGTTAAGGTTTGAATATCATCAACTAAAATTTTTAGAAAATCAATCAATTCATCATTATCTGAAATCAAGTAAACAGGAACTTTTTCTGATGGCTTGAGGCCTAATTCAGCTCTCAAATTTCTAATCAATCTAATAATTTCAAAGAGTTGTTGAAAGGAATTATCAAGCTTATTATCAACAAATTTATTTTCTTGGGTTGGCCATTTTTGAAGAGATAATAATTCTTTATCTGATTTAAGTTGCAGTACATGCCAAAGTTCTTCAGTAATGTGCGGCATAAAAGGATGAATCATCACCAAAATATCATTGAGCACTTTTATTAAAACTTTTTCAGATATTTGTCTATTATTATTTTCTTTATTATTAAACCTTTGCTTAGCAAATTCTACATACCAATCACAAAAATCATTCCATGTAAATTCGTATAGAAGTTTCGCAGATTCTCCCAATTTATATTCTTTCAACAAAGCAGCAACTTTTATATTAACCTGATTCAATTTCGATAAAATCCACTTATCACACAACTCCAAAGAAGTTTCATCACTCTCATTAAGCAAATCATTATTGTTAGAAGTTTTATTAATTAACACAAATTTAGTTGCATTCCATAATTTATTCGCAAAATTTCTTGAAGCTTCAACAGTTGAAGACGTATCTTTTTTCCTATCAAAATCAAGCCGGATATCTTGTCCAGCGCCTGCAACTTCTCGAATTAAAGCAAATCGCAGAGCATCAGAACCATATTTATCAATTAATAATATTGGATCAATGCCATTACCTGAACTTTTACTCATTTTTTTATTGTTTTCATCTCGAACTAGACCATGAATATAAACATCCTTAAAAGGAATATTATTTGTAAAAGTATTCCCCATCATTGTCATTCTTGCCACCCAGAAGAAAATAATATCGAAACCAGTAACAAGAACACTATTTGGATACCATTTTTTAAAATCCGGATCATTTGTATTTGGCCAACCAAGGGTTGAGAAAGGCCATAAACCACTTGAAAACCATGTATCCAAAACATCTTTATCACGAACCAATTTAATATTTAATCCAAATTTTTTATTAGCTTCGATTAAGGCATCCTCTTCATTTCTTGCAACGATATATGGAGTATTTTGTTCTATTGAGTCTTGAGATTCATCTAAAACATACCAAGCTGGTATTTGGTGCCCCCACCACAATTGCCGACTGATACACCAATCATTAATATTCTCTAACCAATCCTTATAAACTTTCTCCCAGCGTGGAGGAATAAACGATGGTTTTTTAGAATCAATTTCATTAAGACATCCTTGTGATATATCATCCATTTTCAAAAACCATTGTGTTGATAATAAAGGTTCAATTGGTACCTTACCTCTATCAGAAAAAGGTACAGTATGTTTATAATCCTCTATCTTTGTCAAAAGGCCTAAGTTATCCAATTCTTTGATAATTTTCTTTCTAGCCTCATATCTATCTAAATTTTGAAAAATACCTGCATTTATATTTAAAGTTCCATCTTTATTCATTACATTAATCTGTTTTAAATTATGCCTTTTTCCTATTGCAAAATCATTTGGATCATGGGCTGGAGTAACCTTGACACATCCGGTACCAAAATCTTTATCAACATGTGAATCAGCGATAATAGGTATTTCTCTATCAACAAAAGGAACTTTTACTTTTACACCAATAAATTCTTTATATCTATCATCATCAGGATTAACTGCCACCGCAGTATCACCCAAAAGAGTTTCTGGTCTTGTTGTTGCAACTTCTAAGTAATTATCTAACTGTTCACCACTTTCAGAAATTAAAGGGTATTTGAAATGCCATAAATGACCATTTATTTCTTGCATTTCAACTTCAAGATCACTTACGGCAGATTGAGATTCAGGGCACCAATTAACCAAATATTCGCCTCTATAAATTAAATTCTTTTTATGGAGAATATTAAAAGCCTCAATAACTGCTTCATTTAATTTTTGATCAAGAGTAAATCTTTCTCTAGTCCAGTCAACTGAATATCCTATCCTTTTTAATTGAGAAACTATTCTTCCACCACTTTGTTCTTTCCAGTTCCATGCTCTTTTAAGAAATTCATCTCTACCAATATCCTCACTTGTTTTGCCTTCACTTTTTAATTGTTTTTCAAGAATAGTTTGAACAGCTATTGAAGCATGATCAGTCCCCGGCAAACACAAAACATTCTTACCTAAAAGTCTTTGAAAACGTACTAAAACATCTATCAAAGCCGTATTAAATGCGTGCCCCATATGCAAAGATCCAGTTACATTAGGTGGCGGAATAACAACACAAAAAGGCTCCCCATCATCCTCAGGGTTAGGACTAAATGCCTTTAGACTTTCCCATTTTTCTTGCCACTTTTTCTCTACTTCAAAAGGTGAATAATTTTCTAAAGATAATTGATCATTCATCTCTGTCATGTGCAAATTTTATTTCAATAAACTTTTTGTTTATTTTATCTTGAGAGCAGCCAATTAATGAAAATAATATTAGTTTGCAAAAAAAGACATATCCATTCTACAAAAGTTTGAAACCAGAACCACAGGAACAACGTTTTGCATTTTTTGGCGTTGAAATAAGAAATCCACCACCGCTCAAATCACCGTAATAATCTAATTTTAAATCTTTCAGTAAATTAAACTTTTTTACATCCGCGTATAAAGTTACTCCTTCAGTTCTTGAAATAGGGGATCCATTAGATGTACCTGGCCTTAATTTAATATGCATCCATCCTTCGGAACAATTTTTATCCTCTACCAAATCAATCGACATTTCTCCTGGAGAACCTCCAAAAGAAGCTTGCCTAGATAGTTCTGAAGCAGCACTTTGACTGATTGCAAGATTGACGATCTCAGTCATTAGAAAAATAATAAATGGGCGATCCAGGGTTCGAACCAGGGACATCCTGCTTGTAAGGCAGGCGCTCTACCGCTGAGCTAATCGCCCTTATAATAGATCATTCTAATAGATGAAGTTGAAAAATTTATACTAAGTATTTAAATATTTCATGATTGAGGCAAAATTTAATTAATAGAATATATCCTATGTCCTCAAACAATAGATATAAATTGGAAAACAATTCCGATTTAGAGACTATAAATAGTTTTAAAATCTTAATATCTAATATCAAAGCGTTAAAAGATAAAACTTGGGGCTGCCCGTGGCAGAAAATACAGTCTCATATATCGTTGATCCCATTTTTGTATGAAGAAAGTAATGAATTTATAGATGCGGTATATGAAAAAAATGCAGATAACATATGTGAGGAGTTAGGAGATCTTTTATTACAAGTAATGCTTCATGCTGAAATCGGTTACGAAGAAAAAGAATTTGCACTAAATGATGTTATAAAAAATCTAAACAAGAAAATTATTAATAGACATCCATATATATTTAACAAAAAAGAAAAAGTATCATTAAAGCAATCACAACAGATTTGGGTAAATATAAAAAATTTAGAAAAAGAAGCACCTCATATGAAATCTTCAATTAGTAGAAATTTAAATTTGAAGATTAAAAATTTACCGCCAACGGTTGGAACAGATAAGATCACAAATGTTGTTAAAGAATGCGGCTTCAAGTGGGAAAGTACTGATGAGATTTTTAAAAAGTTAGAAGAAGAGATTAATGAATTAAAGGAAGCAATTAAAAGTAAAAATGATTCAGAGATAAAAAATGAATTTGGGGATATTTACTTTACCCTTCTTAATCTCTCAAACTTTTTAAAGTTCAATCCTGAATCAGCTCTTCAAAAAACTAATATAAAATTTTTAGACAGATTTTCAATCGTCGAAGAGCATGCAGGAGATAATATTAAAAAACAAACTCCTAAAGATTTTCAACGGCTTTGGCAAATAGCCAAACAAAAACTGGACGGGAAAATTCCTAAAAGCAAATGACAGATATTACAACATGGATAGATGAATATCATAAAGGCTCAAGATTCGGCCTAAATGGGAAAATTTTAATTAAAAAAACCTCAAAATATCAAGAAATTATTGTTATTGAAAATGAATATTATGGTAAAGCTTTAATGTTAGATGGTTGCTGGATGACATCATTAAAAGACGATAAATATTATCATGAGTGTCTTGTTCATCCTGCATTAAGTAGCATTGACGAAAAATCTAATGTTCTAATTATTGGCGGAGGTGACGGTGGTACTTTAAGAGAATGCGTTAAATATTCTCAAATATCAAAAATTGATCTAGTAGAAATTGATGAGGAGGTAATCAAAATATCTAAAAAATTTCTAAAAGAAATTGGAGGCGAAGCATGGAATGACAAAAGATTAGAAATACATGTTAATGATGGTGTTAGATGGGTAAAAAAAACAAGAGATAATTTTTACGACGTTATATTTATAGATTGTTCAGATCCCTCAGAATTTTCAAATTTATTATTTTCAGATTCTTTTTATAAAGAATGTAAAAGAATACTTACACAAAGAGGTATATTAGCAACGCAAAGCGAATCTCCTGAATCCTTCAAAAAAATTCACATAGATATTTTGAAAAGCCTAAAAAATATATTTAAAGTTGCTGAAACTATGTATTCCTTTGTGCCTATATATCCAAGCGGGATTTGGAGTTGGACATTTGCTTCTTCAGAACATCTAAGTTTATCAAATCAAAATTATGATGAAGTCGTAAAGATAGAAAAAGGATGTGAAATTTGGAATTTAAATTTTCAAAATGCAGCATTCAAAATGATGCCAAATAAAATTGTAAAAGAACTTGATTCATAAGATGACAAAAAATTTATTTGATAACGAAAATGCAATTTATATGGGAGCAAAAAGAAGTCCTGAAAATTGCTCAATTGGCATATTTGGAGTTAATTATGACGGGACATGTTCGTTTAAACCAGGAGCAAGATTTGGTCCAGAAGCAATAAGACAAGTTAGTTCTTGTTTAGAAACATATTGTCCAAAAATAAAAAAAGACTTAGAAGATATTATGTATGTTGATTTTGGATCAATACTAATTGATAAAAATGACTCAAAGTCCGTTATCGAATCGGTTAAATCAGCAACTAATTATTTAATTAGTAAGCGCCTTAGTCCTATTATGCTTGGAGGCGAACACTCTATTACAAGAGGTGCTATTGAAGCATTAGTAAAAAAATATCCAGATTTGATTTTGGTTCAACTTGATGCACATGCAGATTTAAGAGAATCATATATAGGAAATGAACATAGTCATGCTTGTACTATGAAAAGATGCTTAGAAGTGCTACCTGAAAAGAAAATTTTGCAAGTAGGAATTAGAAGTGGGACTAAGGAAGAATTTGAAATTATGCATAACAACAAACAATTAGTTAACTTTTATCCGGGCGGAAATGCACATGAGCTAAAACAAGCTCTTCTACCATACGCTAAGTCTCCAATCTATATAACAATAGATTTAGATTGGTTTGATCCCAGTTTATTAGCAGGGACGGGCACTCCAGAACCGGGCGGATTTTTTTGGAATGATTTTGAAGAAATACTTAATACTTTAAAAGACTTTAGAATTGTGGCTTCAGATATTGTGGAATTATCTCCAGAAATTGATAAAAGCGGAGTGAGTAGCATAGTTGCAGCCAAAATACTTAGAAGCTTAATTTTGTCATTAGAAAATATGCAATAAAAAATTTCTAAACTACAGTGTAAAAATAGTAAATTAAAATTTCATATTTCATGGATTTGCTAAAAAGTCCTCTGTATTCAAAATATGTTGAATCCAGTGCAAAATTAGTGGATTTTGCAGGTTGGGAAATGCCTATATCATTTTCAGGATTAATTAAAGAGCATGAATCAGTTAGATCTTCAGCAGGATTATTTGATATCTCTCACATGGGTGTGATTTCTATCAAGGGAATCAATCCAAAGGATTATATTCAAAAACTTTTTCCTACTAATTTATACTCTTTTTCTGAAGGTCAGGGGCTTTATACAGTAATGCTCAATGATAAAGGAGGAATAATAGATGACTTAATAATTTATGACCTTGGTATTCACGAAAATGACATATCAGAATTATTATTAATAGTTAATGCAAGTAGATATGAGGAAGATTTTCAGTGGATAAAAAATAATTTAGATAAATATGAAATTTCGATAACAAACTTTAAACAAGACAAAGTACTTTTAGCACTTCAGGGGAAAAACTCATTCGATTTATTTGAAGAATGGATTGAATCTTCGATCTCACATATCCCTAACTTTGGATGCGAATATAAAATTTTTGAACATATTTCGCCTAAAGAAAAAATCTTCTTTTCCAAGACAGGATATACAGGTGAGAATGGTCTAGAAATACTTTTATCTAAAAAAGCAGCATTTAATATATGGGATTTCTTAATTTCCAAAAATGTTGCGCCTTGTGGTTTAGGAGCAAGAGATACTCTTAGACTCGAAGCAGGCATGCATCTTTATGGTCAAGATATAAATGAAGAAACTTCTCCATATGAAGCAGGGTTAGGCTGGCTAGTACATCTAGAAAATAATCACGAATTCTTTGGGAGAAGATTTCTTGAAGAGCAGTCAAGATTAGGTATTCAAAAAAAGTTAGTTGGACTCTCTATAGAAGGTAAAGCGATAGGAAGAAAAGGTTGTGCAGTACTTAAAGGTGAAGAAAATATTGGGACTATCACAAGCGGGAGTTGGTCTCCAACTAAACAACAAGCTATAGCTTTTGCATATATCAATACCTCGCAAGCCATCATAAATAATGAAGTTCAAATATTAATAAGAGGCAAAAAATTCAAAGGGGTTATAACAAAAAGAGCGTTTTATAAAAAGAATTATTAACTAAATTTACCCTTAAAGAATTATTATAAGTTATTGATAAATAAATCATACTTAGATGAGAAACAAAATTTGCGAAGAACTCAATAATACAGATATTGGTAAATTAGTTAATCTATGCGGTTGGGTAGATAGAAGAAGAGATCATGGTGGTGTAATTTTTATTGATTTAAGAGACCATAGTGGATTCTTACAAATAACAATTAACCCCGATGATGGAGCAAATCTATTTAAACAGGCAGAAACTCTAAGAAATGAGACTGTAATAATGGTTAGCGGAATTATTAATGAAAGGCCCAAAGATTCAATAAATAAAAATTTAAGTACTGGAGAGTTAGAGCTTAAGGTTAAAGATTTGCAAATTCTCAACCAAATTAAAAAAAACTTACCTTTTCCTGTCTCTATACATGATTATGAAAATACTAAAGAGGAACTCAGATTAAGGTATAGATATCTAGATTTAAGAAGGGGAAAATTACTAGAAAATTTAAAAACAAGACATAAGATTATTAAAATTGCTAGAAATTTTCTTGATAATTTTGGATTTACCGAAGTAGAGACTCCACTACTTACAAAATCTACTCCAGAAGGAGCCCGCGATTTTCTTGTTCCTGCACGTCTTTCAAATGGAGAATTTTTTGCTTTACCTCAATCCCCACAACTATTTAAACAACTTTTAATGGTTGGAGGCTTGGACAAGTATTATCAAATCGCAAAATGTTTCCGTGATGAAGACTTAAGGGCAGATAGACAGCCAGAGTTTACTCAATTAGATATTGAGATGAGCTTTATTAGTGAAGAGGAAATAATTTCTTTTAATGAAAGTCTTATAAAAAAAATATGGAAAGAAGTATTAAATATTGATTTTAATAATGCTTTTCCAAGAATGACATGGCAGGCAGCAATGGATAATTACGGCACTGATAGACCAGATACTAGATATCAAATGTTATTAAAAGATTTAGGAGGAGTATTAGGTGATATTGGATTTAATATTTTCACCAAGGCAATTAAGTCTGGAGGTTATATAAAATCCATAACAGTCAAAGGAGGTAATTCAAGCATTAGCAACGTAAGAATTAAACCAGGAGGTGACATCTTCCAAGTAGCTCAAGATGCAGGAGCTGGTGGTTTGGCCTTTATAAGGGTGAAAGGAGATGAGCTTGAGACTATTGGGGCAATTAAAAATAATTTAAGTGCAGAGCACATAGCTGATATTTTAAAAATCACAGAAGCAAAAGATGGAGACTTAATCCTCTTAGGAGCTGGAGATAAACAAATTGTCAATCAATCATTAGATAGGGTTAGACAATATATCGCAAAAGACTTAAATCTTATTGATAAAAGTAAATGGGATTTCTTATGGGTAACTGACTTCCCGATGTTTGAGAGAAATGAAGAGGAAAATAGATATGAAGCTTTACATCATCCTTTTTGTTCTCCAAAAAATATCAAATCTAAAAATCTTGAAAACTTGAAAAAAGAAATTGAGAGCTCAACAGCAAATGCTTACGACCTAGTTCTCAATGGATTGGAGTTAGGAGGTGGCTCTTTACGTATTCATGAAGCGAACTTACAAAGAGAGGTTCTGAAAACGGTAGGACTTACTGATAAAGAGATTGATGAAAAATTTGGATTTTTAATAGAAGCCTTAGAAATGGGTGCTCCTCCTCATGGTGGAATAGCTTTTGGATTGGATCGTATTACCATGCTGATCATTGGTGCAGATTCAATCAGAGAAACCATTGCTTTTCCAAAAAATCAACAAGCTAAATGTCTTCTTACAAATGCACCTTCAAATGTCTCTGAATCACAATTAAAAGAACTGGATATTGAAATAACAATTGATGAATAAGAATATGTATGGATGTTCTAAAAGTTTTTTGTTTAAATAAAATATTAGGAGGCTGTGCTTAATTAAAAATATTTAATGTCAAAGTTTGTATTTGTCACCGGAGGAGTAGTTTCTAGCATTGGTAAAGGAATTGTAGCTGCAAGCTTAGGTAGATTATTAAAGTCTAGGGGATATAGTGTTTCAATATTAAAACTAGATCCATATCTAAATGTTGATCCAGGAACAATGAGCCCTTTCCAACATGGAGAAGTATTTGTAACCGAAGATGGGGCTGAAACCGATCTAGATTTAGGTCACTATGAAAGATTTACTGATACTGCAATGACTAGGTTAAATAGTGTGACGACAGGATCTATTTATCAAGCAGTTATCAATAAAGAACGAAGAGGTAATTATGACGGTGGAACTGTGCAAGTAATACCTCACATAACAGGAGAAATAAGAGAAAGAATTCATAGAGTAGCCGCCAACAGTAATGCAGATATTATTATTACTGAAATTGGTGGAACAGTTGGTGATATTGAATCTCTACCTTTTTTAGAGGCAATAAGAGAATTCAAGAATGATGTCAATAGAAACGACGTTGCATACATTCACGTAACATTACTTCCTTACATCAAGACCTCTGGCGAAATAAAAACTAAACCAACACAACATTCAGTGAAAGAATTAAGATCAATTGGAATTCAGCCAGATTTACTTGTATGCCGAAGTGATAAATCTATCAATGAAGCTCTTAAAAAGAAGCTTAGTGGTTTTTGTGGTGTCAATATAAACTCTGTAATTGAAGCTTTAGACGCAGACAGTATTTATTCAGTTCCTCTTTCTTTAAAAAAAGAAGGTTTATGCAAAGAAACCCTGAAGTATTTAGACCTTGAAGATAAAAAATGTGATTTGAAAAATTGGGAGCAACTTATACACAACCTAAGAAATCCTGGAGCTCCAATCAAAGTTGCTTTAGTAGGTAAATACATTGAACTTGGAGATGCATATTTATCCGTTGTTGAAGCTTTAAGACATGCATGCATTGAACAAAAGGCTTTATTAGATTTACATTGGGTAAGTGCTGAAATGATAGAAAAAAATTCAGCAGAAACTTACTTAAATAAAGTTGATGCAATTGTCGTACCCGGGGGATTTGGCAATAGAGGAGTCAACGGAAAAATTTCGGCTATAAAATTCGCAAGAGAAAATAAAATTCCCTTTTTAGGTTTGTGCCTTGGAATGCAATGTGCAGTTATAGAATGGGCTAGGAATTTAGCTAATCTTCCAGATGCATCTAGTTCAGAACTAGACCCAAACACTCCCAATCCAGTGATACATTTATTACCAGAACAGGAAGATGTAGTTGATTTAGGTGGGACAATGAGACTTGGAGTTTATCCATGTAGATTGACAAAAAATACAACTGGAAAAAAATTATATGATGAGGATGTTATTTATGAAAGACATCGACATAGATACGAATTTAATAATTACTACAAACAAAGTTTTTTAGATTCTGGATACAAAATTAGTGGTACATCACCAGATGGCAGATTAGTTGAGTTAATTGAGTTAGAAAATCATCCATACTTCTTAGCATGTCAATATCATCCTGAGTTTTTATCACGACCAGGCAAACCTCATCCTTTATTTAAAGGTTTAATAAAAGCCTCTCAAGATAAGTTAACTCAATCAAATTAATATTCTTTATTTTTTTGAATGAAAATGACAAATTTTTTACCATTAGTCGAACAATTTCATTCGTTACAAGGTGAAGGTTATCACGCTGGAAAAAGTGCTTTTTTTGTAAGATTAGCTGGATGTAAAGTTGGATGTTCGTGGTGTGATACCAAGAATTCATGGGACGAGAAAAAACACCCTTCTGTATCAATTGAAAAAATAATAGATCGCATAAAAATTGCAAGAGAAAAAGGAGCATCTTTTTGCGTTATTACAGGTGGAGAACCTTTACAACATAACTTGGATAATTTTTGCGAAGCCATAAAAAAAATGACAATGGAAAAAAAACAAAAGTCAATGAAGATTCATATTGAGACAAGTGGAGTTAATTCGATATCAGGAAGCTATGACTGGATTACTTTATCTCCTAAAAGACACTCGCCTCCTAAAAACTATTTTTTAAAAAACTGTAATGAAATCAAAATAATCATAAATGATGTAGAAGATATTGAATTTGCTATTCAAATAAAAAAAGAAACTTTAAAACAATATCAACTATCTAAAAGCGAACATGGCTTAAAAAAAGAAGATAAAATTTTTTATTTACAGCCAGCATGGAATAATGCGAATGGTTTTTCTCTTGCTATTGATTTCGTAAAAAATAACCCCGATTGGAACTTGAGCCTTCAAACTCATAAATACTTAAAAATTAATTGAAATCATATGACTCTTAAAAATAAATCGATAGTAGTTTTATTATCTGGAGGTTTAGATTCTTCTACAGTTACTGGTATCGCAAAAAAATCCGAAGCTAAAATTTTTGGCCTTTCATTTGATTACGGTCAACGTCATAAAAAAGAATTAAATTCTGCATCAATAATCGCGAAACACTTTGATATCGAAGAATTTAAAATTATTAAGCTTGACTTATCTTTATGGGGGGGCTCGTCATTAACTGATACTCAAAAAAATATTCCGATAGAAGGAGTACAAACTAATAAAATTCCTAATACTTATGTTCCTGGGAGAAATACCATATTTATTTCGGTTGCACTAAGTTATGCCGAAGCGATAGATGCTGATTTTATAG
The DNA here is from genome assembly GCA_902542595.1 of uncultured Prochlorococcus sp. Taxonomy (GTDB): domain Bacteria; phylum Cyanobacteriota; class Cyanobacteriia; order PCC-6307; family Cyanobiaceae; genus Prochlorococcus_A. Next base: position 4,809 of record CACBVE010000002.1, on the reverse strand, counting down.
GATTAGGAGTTAATGCACTAGATTATTCTGGTTATCCAGATTGCAGACCTGACTACATTAAAAAATTTCAGGAATTAGCAGATTTAGCCAATAAAAGAGGGAGAGAAAATAATCCAATAAAACTTTGGACACCACTATTAGATTTAAATAAAGAGGAAATTATTGAATTAGCTTTTGCTAATCATGTCCCTTTAGATAAAACATGGAGTTGTTATTCGGGTAATTCAAAACCATGCGGTAAGTGTGATAGCTGCAGAATTAGAAATGCAGCTTATGAAAAATGGCTTAATAACGATAATAAAAAATGAAAATAAAAAAAATAATTCTAGAAAAATGGATAAATCCAGCACTGATTACGCATCATCTAACAAAAAAATTCGGAGATAAAGGATTAGCTTGGCTAGACGGTGATGGCAAAGAAAATGGCGAATGGTCAATAATAGGGATTAAACCTAAAAAAATAATCCAATCAAGAGATATCAATAACTTAGACAAAACAAATAATCCATTTAACAATTTAAAAACTATTGAAAAAGGATTTTGGATCGGATGGTTAAGTTATGAAGCTGGAGCTTACATAGAACCCAAAAACCCATGGCGAAAATCTAATATGGCAACTTTATGGATTGCATCATATGATCCAATCATTAAATGTAATCTAATAAAAAAAGAAATAATTATCGAAGGCACAAACTCATCTGAACTGATGAATTATAAAAACATAATCAAAAATATAAAAAATGTTGAAGAAGAAAATATTATTAAAACAAATTTGAATTTTGATTTTTCAAAAATAAATTTGGACGAAATGACTGGAAAATTTCAGGCAAATATTCTAAAATTGAAAAAATTAATTTCCTTAGGGGATATATTTCAAGCCAACCTAACAACTAAATGCGAAATTGAATCTTCCAAAAATTATAATCCTCTAGATATTTATTTGAAAATAAGAAGGAAATTAAGAGCTCCCTTTGGAGGAATAATAATAAATAACGATAATCATAAAGAGGCTGTATTATCTACCTCGCCAGAAAGATTTATAAAAATAGATAATAAAAATTTTGTAGAATCAAGACCTATCAAAGGAACTAGATCCAGAGATAAGGATTTAAATCAAGACGCACTTAATGCCATCGATTTAATAACGAACGAAAAAGACAGAGCCGAAAATATTATGATTGTTGACCTTATAAGAAATGATTTAAGTAAAGTTTGCGAAACAGGAAGTATTATGGTGCCAGAAATATTAAAACTTGAAAGTTTCTTAAAAGTTCATCATCTAACTTCAGTAATCAGAGGCAAATTAAAAAAAGAAAAGAACTGGATTGATTTGCTAAAAGCTTGTTGGCCTGGGGGCTCTATAACTGGGGCACCTAAATTAAGATCATGCCAGAGACTTTTTGAATTAGAAGAATGTGAACGCGGACCATACTGTGGCTCATTTTTGAAGCTTGACTGGAATGGAGAGTTTGACAGCAATATACTAATAAGATCATTTTTAATTAAAGACAAAAAAATCAATATATATGCTGGTTGCGGAATAGTTATTGACTCAAACCCTGAAGAGGAAACTAATGAACTAAAGTGGAAACTTTTACCGTTAATTGATTCACTAAAATGATTGAAACATTAGGCTGGCACAAGGATCAATGGTTGGATATTGATAGAATATTTATTGCTGCTAATAATAGAGGATTAAAATTTGCTGATGGTATATTTGAAACCATTTTGATAAAAGAAAACAAACCTATTCTTTTTGATGAACATCTGAAAAGGTTGGAAAAAAGTAGCAAGATTTTAAATATTAATCTCAAAATAAATAAATTAACTTTGAGGCAACTTATTCAGGATGGAATTAGAAAGTTATCGCTTAAAAATGATCAATTTGCTTCAGTAAGAATAAACTATAGTAGAGGAACTAATAAAGATCGAACATTAAAAATTGGTAGCACTTTGGAAACAAAAGATTTGGATAATTTATGGCTTGAGTTCTATAAAATAAAACCAAATTTTAATCCTATAAGCGTTTGCATTAGTCAAACGGAAAAAATAAATGAATTCAGTCTTATAAGTAAATGCAAAACATTTTCATACAATCAGGCAATACAAGTTTTGACAGAAGCTAATGAAAAATCATTTGATAATTCTATCCTTTTGAATACGTCAGGTGAACTTTGTTGTGGAAGTACATTTAATCTTCTAATTAAAAGAAATAATCAATGGATAACTCCTAGAAAAGAGAGCGGCTGTTTAGAGGGGATTATGGTTTCTAAAGCTTTAAAATTGAAAATTGTAAGAGAAGAATTAATTGCTCCAGAATTTCATAATGATGACATAATAGTTGCAATTAATAGCTTATCTTGCAGACAAATTAATCAAGTTAATGATTTAAAGCTTAAACCTAAATTCGATCCAATTTACTTTTGGGATTTATTATATAGTTGAACCTTATTAATATCTGGCAAATAGACATCAGACACTTTAGTTATATTGTTATTAACCTTAAATTCAACAATTTTTCCAATAATGATTATTGATGGAGCTAAAAATTCTTCATCTTTGATTCTATCTGGAAGATTATCTAATTTCTCTATCAAACATTTTTGATTTTTTAAAGTAGCCTCTTGAATAACAGCGCACTTAGTATTCTTATCTAAACCACCTAGAATTAATTCTTCCACAATAAATTCAATATTTTTTATACCCATAAAAATTACTAAGCTATCGGATGATTTAGCTAAATCTCTCCAATTCACTGTCTTTTTTTCCTTATCTACGCGCTCATGTCCAGTGACGAAAGTTACGGAACTAGCAGCATCTCTATGGGTTAGTGGAATACCAAAATATGTCGGGGCAGCTATCCCAGAAGTAATACCAGGAACGATTTCAACTGAAATTCCATTTTTTTCTAAAATGGATACCTCTTCACCACCTCTAGAAAAAACGAATGGATCTCCCCCTTTAAGCCTTACAACATTTTTGCCTTCTTTTGCTAATTTCAAAATAAGAGCATTAGTTTCAGCCTGAGGAACAGAACACTTTCCAGCTCTTTTGCCTACATGATAAATTTCTGTATTATTTCCTACCTCTTTTGTTATTTCATCCGGGATTAAAGCATCATGAACTAATGCGTCACAATTTTTTATTAGGCGTAAAGCTTTAAGAGTTAAAAGTTCAGGGTCACCAGGACCTGCTCCAACTAAATAAACAATGCCGGGCACAATATTCTCCATTAACAAGTATGGTAGTAGAAGTTAATCAGAATGAAGGTAAATATTGTGAAAGAAAGTTTATTAAAACCAAATAAAAAATTTACTCTCCTTAGTGCGTTTATCACTCTTCTTAATGATCGTTTAAGTGAAAGTATACTGTTACCCATATTACCCTCTTTTGTTTTACTTTTTGACTCTAAAGCAAGTACATATGGTTTATTATCATGCACTTACCAATTAGCTCAATTTACAGCTTCACCTTTTATAGGACTTATGAGCGATAGGTACGGCAGAAGGCCCATAACTCTTTTTTGTATTACTGGTTCAGTAATAGGAATATCAATATTATCTTTTACAGTTCTTTTTAATTGGTCAAATTCAATAGCATCTATCCCATTATTTTTATTATTTTTGGCGAGACTAATTGACGGTTTAAGTGGGGGGACTGCAGCAACTGCAACAACAATTCTTGCAGATATTTCAACCCCTGAAAAAAGAGCAAAAACATTTGGTCTTATTGGTGTTGCTTTTGGTTTAAGTTTTTTCTTAGGTAATATCTTCGTTGTAATTTTTGCAAAAAATACAAATAATAATTTTATTATTCCAGTTTTGATAGCCTCAATAATTCCAATAATAAATTTCCTCCTTGTATTTTTTTACTTACCAGAAACAAAGCCAAATAATCCATCCTATAAATCAAAAACTATTTTCAAAAATCCTTTAAAAGAGCTATTTACAGTTTTCAAAGAAGAAAAGATTAAAAAATTATCATTAGCTTTTTTTATTTACTTTATTGCTTTTACTGGATTAACCAATATCCTTATATTTTTCCTACAAGAATCTTTAAACTGGACGACCAAAGCATCAAGTGGAACCCTTGTTGTAGTAGGAATCATTGCAATTATCGTTCAGGGAGGACTAATTGGGCCTTTGGTAAAGCGATTTGGTGAAATGCGATTAACACTTATTGGATCAGGCTTCATTCTGGTGGCATGTGCTCTTTTAATATCTGCTCCAAAAGAAAATGCGATAATTAATATTTATTCAGCTGTTTCATTTTTAGCCGTTGGAGCAGGGTTAATTACGCCCACTTTAAGAGCACTCATATCAAAGAAATTAGACGTTGATCAACAAGGATCAATTTTAAGTAGCCTACAGGGTCTACAGAGTCTTGGAGGAGTTTTAGGAATTGCAATGGCCGGAAGGGTTTATGATAGTTTTGGTCCTAAATCACCTTTTATAGCTGGTTCCGTTATCTTACTTTTCATGATATACCTTATTGCAGAGGGGAAAAATAATAATTCTTTTAACGATCAAAAATTAAAAGTTTTTCAATGAAAAGCCAGGCTAATGTTTTTATTAATAGAGAATTAAGTTGGATTGAGTTCAATAAAAGAGTTCTCCTAACTGGTATGGAAAAGGAGTACAAAACCCTAGATAAAGTAAAATTTTGTTCAATTTTTAGTAATAATCTAGATGAATTTTTTATGGTAAGGGTAGCTTCATTAAAAGCTCAAGTTGAAGCAGGTATTACAAAAAAAAGTATTGATGGACTTACCCCAAAAGAGCAATTAACAAAAATAAATAAAGAAGTAAA
>CACBVE010000001.1 GCA_902542595.1 uncultured Prochlorococcus sp. | reverse complement strand
CTAAAGTTGCTTTAATCTGCGAAAAATATAACCATCATCCTAACTGGGAAAACGTTTATTCAAAAGTAATAATTAGGTTAAGTACACATGATTTGGGGGGCATAACAAATCTGGATCAAACATTAGCTTCAGAAATAAATAAAGTTTTCGATCAATAAATTATAAATTTAAATACATTCATTTAAAAAATTCATCAAAATGTCTAAAAAGTTATTACCTGTTACGATTATTAGTGGATTTTTGGGTTCTGGCAAAACTACTCTTTTAAATCATATTTTAAAAAATCAAGTTGGTCTGAAAACAGCTGTTTTGGTTAATGAATTTGGAGAGATAGGAATAGATAATGACTTAATAATAGAAAGCTCAGAAGATATGATCGAATTAAATAATGGTTGTATATGTTGCTCTATTAATGGTGAATTATTAAATACAGTATCCAAAGTTTTAGAAAGATCTGAAAAAATAGACTATTTGATTGTAGAGACTACTGGCCTAGCAGATCCATTACCAGTAGCCATGACTTTTGCAGCTGGAGAGCTTCGGGAAAAAGTAAGATTAGATTCAATCATCACTGTTATTGATGGAGAAAATTTTGATTTTGAAATTAATAATACAAGTGTCGCCTATTCTCAGATTTTATACGGGGATATCCTTCTCCTAAACAAATGTGATTTAGTCAACGAAAAACAATTAAAAAAAGTCGAAAAATTTATAAATAAAATAAAAAAAGAACCAAGGATATTGAGATCAACCAATAGTGAAGTTGGATTACAAACAATAATGAGTGTAGGACTATTTGAAACAGATACTTTTAAATTCAATAAGGATAAAGAAGATGTAGAAGGCAATTCACACGATCACTCGTCTCATTCACACGAACACTCTTCTCATTCAGACGATCACTCGTCTCATTCACATGATCACTCGTCTCATTCACATGATCACTCGTCTCATTCACATGATTTGAGCAATAATATAGAGGGCTTTACATCAGTTTCTTATGAGACATTTGAAGCATTTTCCTTAAGGAAGTTTCAATATTTCTTAGATAATCAAATCTCGCAAAATGTATTTAGGGCGAAAGGAATATTATGGTTTATGGAAAGTGATAGAAAACACATTTTCCACCTATCTGGAAAACGATTTTCTTTAGATGATGAAGAATGGACAAAAGAAAAATCTAACAAGATAGTATTAATTGGGAAAGACTTAGATCATCAAACTATTAAGAAGCAACTCTCATCATGTAGATTTAGTACAGATTAGAGTATACCTATTAGGGTTTAATTAATTTTTGAAAATACTTATTAAAGGATTTAAAAAAGCAGTAAACGAATTAAAACTTCTTTATGCCATCTCGTTTATTGTTTCAATAGTAGTAATCATTCCAATATGCAATTTTCTTATTGAAGGAATTCAATATGTTTTAAGTGGAGATTTTTCATTAGGTATTACTGGAGGAGAAGAGGTAATAGGTACTCTAAAAGTTTTAGCGCTGACAAGTCTATTTGGAGGAGGCTTGGGAACCTTGAATGGGTGGTTACTTTCAAATTGCGATTTTAAATACAGAAAAATTCTTCGTATTTTTCAGCTAGTTCCACTAGCTGCTCCAGCATATCTAATAACAGCTATTTTGCAGGATTTAGGAAGTATTTTTGGGTATCAAGTAACTGGTTTATGGTGGGGGGTATTAATTCTTTCGATTTCTACTTATCCATATGTATTCATTCTTGCTAATGAAAGTTTTAATAAATTTGGAGTTAATCAAATAAATGCAAGTAGAGGATTAGGAGTTGGGCCGTGGAGGAGCTTCTTTAAAATAGCTTTCCCAATGGCGATGCCAGCATTAATAACAGGAATAAGTTTAATGTGTATGGAAGTAATGAATGAATTAGGTACATTTGCATTATTAAATATTCCAAGTATTTCTACAGGTATAGCCGAAAATTGGATAATTGAAGGTAATCCCAAGAATGCTATTGGATTATCTTTAGTAGCCTTGTCAATAATTTTCACTTTAATTATTTTTGAAAAGTTCTCGAGAAGAAAATCAAAGAGGTGGAGTGAGAATCCCGCATCAAAAGATTCTCAAGGATGGGAACTAAAAAAAACTCGAGCTTTTTTGGCTATAGTTATATCCTTATTCCCTCCAATTTTCTCTTTTGGAATTCCTTTTTTTTGGATTCTGCTGAATATCGATCAAATTAATAAAGGGTTAACTTTAGAATTATTCAACCTATCATTTAGGACTATTAGTTTAGGACTTTTTGCAGCATTAATAACAATGCTATTATCGTTAATAATTTCCTTAGCTAGACGTCCAAATAAAAACTTATTGCTTGAATTAATAACAAACCTTGCGGGGATAGGTTACGCAATACCAGGGACAGTCTTAGCTTTATCTTTAATAAGTGTTTCTTCTTCAAAATTAAACTTCATTTCTATTTGCTTACTAATTTGGGGTTATCTTGTCCGATTCCTAACCATTTCTAAGGGTTCTATTGATTCAAGTCTTGAGAGGATTTCTCCTAGTCTAGATGAAGCTGCACTTGGTTTAGGAGAGAATTGGCTAGGAATCATAAAAAAAATTCATTTGCCTTTGCTCCAAGGACCAATCTTTGTAGGATCACTTTTAGTTTTTGTAGATACGATAAAAGAATTACCCATAACATTTATTTTAAGACCATTCGATTTCGATACATTATCTGTGCGAATATATCAATATGCTGGAGATGAAAGAATTGTAGAAGCAATATTACCAGCTATTTTTATAATGACTCTAGGTCTTATTGCATCAATTACATTGATCCCAAGTTTAGAGAAAAAAAACTAAATTCTTTTAAAAAGTTTCCTAATTAAAAAAGGGAAGCTTAAAAACAAATCTGCCGATGTAGATATAACTCTAAAATAAATTAAGCTAACAAGAGTTGCATTCTGTGGGATATTTCTGCCAACAAAAAAAAGGAAGCAAGCTTCAAAAACACCAACTCCTCCTGGAGCTGTTGGGACTACCAATCCTAAAGACCATGACAAAGAAAAGATTACTAATAAAAATATGATATCCAAAGTATTTCCTGGATAAAAAGTATTTAAGCAAAAATAAAACCCAATAAATTTAGATAAAATAAAACCAATTTCAAGTAATAGAGCTCTAGTAGGGAAAAAAGAAATTATATTTATTCTCTCTTCAAATTGGTCATTTAAATTTTGAAGTCTCAAAACATCAAATATTTTTCCCTTAAGAGACCCTAATATTTTTAATAAAAAATATATTAATTTCCTGTTTAAGAATACTAAAGGAAAAATTGAAAAAAAATAAAGTGGTGAAAAAATTAATCCCAGCGATGCCAAGAGAAAAGATCCACTCAACATAAAATAAGGCTCTATAAGTGTCGAATGCAAAGCGATCTTGGGATTACTAATTTTTTTTATAAAATTAAATCTTTCAACAAAATGCCAAATCCCTCCTGGAACGTATTTAAGAATATTGGTTAAGACATAAAAAGAGACTAGATTATTACTTTTGAATTCTTTCCCGAACCACTTAACAATATATTTCCATGCATAAGCGTTCAGATAAATACTTAAAACACAAAATAAAAATGATAAAAATAAATTAATTCCATTTTTTTCTAAATTTATATCAAAAGAAATTTGATCAATATTGTAAAAAAAATATATGCAAAAATATAACAAGCTAGAAATAAAGAAAATACTCTTTAGAACTCCAAATTTAAATTTTCTTAGAAATTTCCAATATGATTGACTACTTAAATTGAATTTCATTTCCAGTTTTCAAATGCTTTAAATTTTTTACTGGAATCCTTTATTATTTTTCTTATTTCTTCAGTTGATATTTTATGCTCTAGTGTTAATCTAAAAACTTCGTCATTTTCAGGCTTCATAGTTATTGATCCATCTGGTTTCAAAGTCTGTTTAACTTTTATATTTCCAAAAGTCGTTGAACATTCTCCTCTGCGTCTAAGTAATATCCACCTAGATTGGGTCCTTTCACGAACCCCAATAGTATTGGAAAAATCAAACCATAATCGCCTAAAAAATTCTTTTTTCTCTATAGGTAAGATTGCTTGAATAGAAAATCCAATTCTATTTTTTTTCATATTGATAGCTTGATAAGATACGTCGTAAGCTCCCTCAATTCTGAGTTTCTCTACAAAATTTGATATATCCTCAGGTGTTTGGTCATCAATCCATGCTTCTTGAATAGATATCTCTTCACACTTTGGATTAATTTGTTCATTTATAGAAGAATCCTCTAATGAAGTAATTTTATAAACTCTTACCAAATTAGGAAAAGGGAATTTTAGGTTTCCAATACCTACTCCATAAGAATCAATAGAATATTTTGAAGGGGGTGCTAAATTGTCGGCTAAATTAGAAATTAGAGCAATGCCAGTTGGTGTTGAGAGTTCACCCTCTATTGAGTCACGATTGGATAAAACCTTAATATTTTTTTGTCTTATTAGCTCTATTACAGCAGGAGGAGGTACAGTTAATTTTCCATGTTCAGTTTGAACAAAACCTTTGCCTAAAATTGGTTCATTACAATAAATTTTCTTTGGATTTAAGTAGTTTATTGCAGAGCATACTCCTATGATATCCACTAATGAATCGATAGCTCCAATTTCATGAAAATGAACATCATCAGGATTGATGCCATGAACTTTTCCTTCCGCACTTGCCAGAGATTCAAATACTTCAAAAATTAATTTCTTTAATTTTTTTTCTAAATATCCATTTAAAATAAGTTCTCTAATACTTCTCCAATTTCTCTTAGTTGAACTAGGATCAATATTCTCAACCTTTGCCTTTATTCCACGTATAGAACAACTTTTAGATTCTTTAAACTCTAGACTATATAAATCCCTCAATCCTAGATCAATAAGAGGTTTTTCAATTACTTTTCTTGGCACACCTAAGTCATAAAAAGCTCCTAATAACATATCTCCAGAAATACCTGGAGAACATTCAATAAAAATATTTTGCATAAATCTAAGTTTCTTTTTTGTTATAAATTATGATGAAATTCAATTCTTCATTTGATTTTCGAAGATTTTTTTTCAATAGTTTCGTAATTAAGTAATTGCAAAGAATTACCATCTCTCATAACATCCAAACTTACAAAACAATTAAGCAATTCAAGTGAAAGCTCCCCTTTGATAACTAATTTAAAATTTTTATTTTTTAAATTCTGTACCTTTGAAGTAGAACAAATTTTAATAACAATTTCTTTGTTTTTAGTATTTACAAAAACTAATGTCCCTCTAATAGAAAAATAATTATCTTGCAAATCTAATTTCTCTAACAATTTCTCAAAGTTTTTTTTTGAAGAATTACTTTCAAAATCATTAAGATGATAAGGATCCCAAATACCCGCAACTTGTAAGTGTAAGGTTTGAGAATTTTTGTTTTTTGGATAAACAATCCAAAAATAACTTTTCCCTAGGTCAATATGTTTTTTTAACAGGGATAATGCTTTTCCTAAAACTACTGTTTCAATTTTTTCACCTTTGTTATCCGTTAAAAAACCTCTATTTAATTTTTCATTATCATTGGGAATATATTTACCGCTTACAATACCAATTGCTCTATACTGCAATTTATTAGTAACTTTTGGAATAGGATTTTTTAACATATTAAAACTTAAAATTTTATTAAATTTATAAAATTTTTATTTATCCTCCAAACTATAAAAGGACTCTAAGGCGTCATCTATAGCATCAGTGGGATTAGTTGCATCATTTAAACTATTGGATCTCCTAATCATTTCCACAAGTTCAAATGGATTTGTTGGGATGACTGAACTATCTTCTTCTACTTTAGTTGAACTATCGATTTGCAATTCTTCAAATAAATATTCTGCATTTAGAAAATTCCCTTTTAAGGAAATTATGGACATAAACATGATTAAAGATATTGGTTTAGTAATGTTTTTACAAAAGAAATTTTTCATTTTATTTAATTTCAAAATACTTTAATGTCATAAATTTTTGCTAACTTAATTTTACATAAATAAGTAGAAATTTGTTAATAGCAACTTGGAATGTTAACTCAATACGAACAAGACTTTCACAAATAATAGAGTGGATTAATAATGTCAATCCAGATATTCTATGTTTGCAAGAAACAAAAGTAACGGATGATTGTTTTCCTTTTGAATCATTCGAAAAATTAGGATTTTCAGTAGAGGTTTACGGACAAAAATCATATAATGGTGTTGCAATTATTTCAAAAATAAAAGCAGAAAATGTAAAAAAAGGATTTTACGGATGTAAAGATTATGGTCAAAATATTGAAATTTTCCAAGATCAAAAAAGATTAATTTCTGCTGATATTAATGGTATTAAGATAATAAATGTTTATGTTCCTAATGGATCTTCAATAGAATCTGATAAGTTCGAATACAAAATTAATTGGTTAAATTGTTTAGCTTCTTTTGTGGAAGAACAAGAAAAAAAAGGAGAAATAATTTGTCTTATGGGTGATTTTAATGTTGCTCCCTCTAACTTAGATATACATGACCCAAAGAAATATGAAGGTGGAATAATGGCATCTGAGTTAGAGAGAAATGCCTTAAATAACGTTCTAAAAGAAAGATTAATTGATTCTTTTAGGATTTTTGAAAAAAATTACGGTCACTGGAGTTGGTGGGATTACCGTAATAACGCATATGAACTAAATAAAGGTTGGAGAATAGACCATATCTACATCAGTAGAGGATTGTCATCAAAACTTAAAAGTTCTGTGATAGACAGCTCTCCTAGAGCTAATTTAAGGCCAAGTGATCATGCTCCAGTAATGATAAATCTTAACTTGGATGACACAAATTTAGATTTTTTTGATGATGAGGACAATTTTTTAGAAATATAAATAAAACAAATAGAATTTCCTTAATTCTTGAAAACGCTTATTAATAAAGAGTTATCTTTGCTGTTTATGCTTTGTATTATGATTTAATAAAAATTAAAAATTTACAATCCAAATTATCGCAATAAAAATATCATAATGTAGAATTTCAATCTGATTGACAAAATTTTTACTTATTTCTAAGTTAGAACATGACAAGATTTTTCTCAAAACTTCATTTAGTTAAATTGTGACTGAAATATCAAATTACATCAAATCAAAGGAAATTTTCTCCGCTGCCCAAGAATTAATGCCAGGAGGAGTTAGCTCTCCAGTAAGAGCTTTCAAATCTGTTGGGGGGCAACCAATTGTTTTCGATAGAGTCAAAGGGCCCTTTGCTTGGGATATAGATGGAAATAGATATATCGACTATATAGGGAGTTGGGGGCCAGCCATATGCGGGCATGCCCACCCTGAAGTTATAACTGCATTACAAGAGGCAATTGAGAAAGGTACCAGCTTTGGAGCTCCATGCGTTTTAGAGAACAAACTTGCTGAGATGGTAATTGATGCTGTCCCATCTGTTGAAATGGTTAGATTTGTTAATAGTGGAACTGAAGCCTGCATGGCTGTTTTAAGGCTTATGAGAGCATTCACAGGGAGAGATAAAGTTATAAAATTTGACGGTTGCTATCACGGACATGCAGATATGTTTTTGGTGAAAGCAGGATCAGGTGTAGCTACTTTAGGATTACCTGATTCTCCAGGCGTTCCAAGAACAACAACTGCTAATACTCTTACTGCTCCCTACAATGATCTCGAGGCGGTAAAAAAATTATTCTCAGAAAATCCTGATGCCATTTCTGGAGTAATTCTTGAGCCTATCGTTGGTAATGCTGGCTTTATTAAGCCGGAGCCTGGATTCTTAGAAGGATTAAGAGAATTAACCACAGAGAATGGATCTTTATTAGTATTTGATGAAGTTATGACTGGGTTCAGAATAAGTTATGGCGGAGCCCAAGAAAAATTTGGGGTTACACCCGATTTAACTACACTTGGGAAAGTAATTGGTGGAGGTTTACCTGTTGGGGCTTACGGGGGTAAGAAGGAAATAATGTCAATGATCGCGCCCTCTGGACCAGTTTACCAAGCTGGTACTTTAAGCGGAAACCCACTAGCCATGACTGCCGGAATAAAAACTCTTGAGCTACTCAAACAAGAAGGTACTTACGAGAAATTAAATTCAACAACTTCTAGATTAATTGAAGGTATAATTCAATCCGCAGAAAATAATGGAATCGCTATTAATGGTGGGAGTGTTAGCGCAATGTTTGGATTTTTCTTATGTGATGGGCCAGTCAGAAACTTTGATGAAGCGAAAACAAATGATGCTGAACTTTTTGGAAGATTACACAGAGAAATGCTTCAACAAGGAATTTACTTGGCACCAAGTCCTTTTGAAGCTGGTTTTACATCACTTGCACATACCGAAGAAGAAATTGATAAAACTATTGAAGCATTTGATAAATCCTTTAACGCTATAAAAAACTGATTCTTTATTTATTCTTTAATAAAAAAATAGATAATTTATCGTTAGAGAAAAAAGTTTAAATAATTATTTTCTACCACCAACTATTACAGGAGGACTCCCTGCCGATGATCCAGGAAGGCCAGGCACAACTTGAGTGCTACCATCCCATTTATCCAGAAACAATTTAAAAAGTACTTGATCATCAAGACTTCTGTTGAGTGTTTCATATCTGAGAGCTTCTTGTTCAGCAATTTCTACTTCTGTTTTTGCTCTTAATAATTGTTGGCCAGCTATTTGCTTTTGTTCAATTGCAGCTCTATATTCTTCAGCAATCTCTAAACCAGTAAGGTCTAAACTTTTAACATCTACATAATCAAATGAATTTAGTTCTTGAGCAACAGTATCTCCTACTTTCTCAGAAATGACTGCGAATTCTGTAGCGATTGTCTCTAACTCATATTGAGAGAAGACTGATTTTAGAGCTTTGAGCAAAGATGGCTGAACAATTTTTTGGTAAACATCACTATTTCTACTTGCAATTGTTGCAAAAATTCTTCCTGCTTCATTAGGCTTTACTGAATACTTAACAGTAGCAGTAGCTCTTATAACTTGGAGGTCCTTGGTTAATGTTTCAAATTTTTCAGGTTGTACTTGAGTTTTAATATCAAATGGAAATACGGACTGAATGAAGGGTACTTTAAAATTTAAACCTGCTCTTCGAGAGGGACCGCTTACTTTACCTAGTGTTGTTACTACTGCTACCTGACCAGAAGGCACAACGAATAAAGACTGGGTGAGTAGAAGAAAGCCAGTAAAAGACAATACAATAAATAATGTAGCTGTCCCCCCAGGTCCAGTTGGCGTTACGTTCTTAAAAGATGTTGACATTAAATTCTTTCTTTATAAGTAATCATATTTAATCAAATTAATTAGTGCATTAATAAGGCATTTAATTAAAATATTTTTTTAATAATTGTAAGAATCATTTTAAAAAAGATTATTTTAATTTACTTGTTTAAATTCTTGTAAAAGTTGCAAATAAAGGTCCTCATCTATCTCTCTAATATCGTATTCAGATGGCAAAACACCATGTTTATGCTCATGTACTGCCATCCAACAAAATTTCTCGATTTCTCCCATTGAAAAACGGGGATATTTTTTTACCTTTAAAAATAATGACTTAACTAGAGATGGTGAATAATCTGCCATTTTGCAAAATAATCATACTTGCATCTTATCTAAAGTTATTAGCTTTTAGAGGAATATTCAGAGACTCTTCCAAGTCACTAATAAGCTTAATTGCTAATTGAAGATCATTTTTGCTCTTACTAGAGACTCTCAGTGTTTCTCCATTTATGCTGACATTAATTTTTTTAAATTGATCTCTAATATTTTTACTTATTTTTTTTGCTATTTCTTGTTTAATTCCCTGTTTTAATAAAATTGTTTGCTTTACTTTATTACCACTAACTGATTCGATTTCTCCGTATTCAAAAATTCTTAAAGATAATTTTCTTTTTATTGCCTTTTGTCTAACAATGTCATTTACAGCATTTAAAGTTAATTCACTATTAGTGGTTATAAAAATATTATCTTGATCTAAATCAACTTTCGTATCAGTTCCTTTCAGATCATAACGTTGAGAAATTTCTCTTTTTGCTTGATCCAAAGTATTAACTAATTCCTGTCTCTCAAAATCAGAAACCACATCAAAAGAAAAAATTTCTGCCATATTAAATTTTTAAACTCAAGATTATTATTATCATAAATTAGATCTAAATCAGAGAGAATTAATTTATTTAATCAAAAAATAACAAACTCACCACTTTTCCCATTTCCTCCGCACATCTGCAACTATTTAATAAAGTTTCACTATCGTGAAAGGCAAAGCATATTAATTGATCACACCTAGCTATAATTTCTTGATTACAAAGGCTGCTTGCAAGTGGCAAAGGCAATTCATCATTTTCACTTTTTTCAACCAAATGCATAACCCTCTCAAGTTGATCCTTAATTTCAGGTATTTGTCTGTCAAGACTTTGTGGTAATAAAACAGTCAGTAATGATGGATTAATATCTAAAACTGCTCGAATAACCGCAGCATTTACACCCTGAGATCCAGATGTAAGAATGTTATGTCCCTCTTCTGCTAACGATCTTGCTATAAGTTCAATTAAGTGAATATCAACAACCGGTACATGTCGACTGCCCAAAAAAGCAATCCTCCTTTTCCCATTATCCTGGAGTTTAGCGAGTTCTTGAGCTAAGGCATCAACGCCTTCAGTTGCGGGTAGATCTAAAGAGCGACTCAAAATAAAATGATTCCTATATTTGAAATTAGCATTTATCTGAGAAATTGCAGGGAAAATCTATCTTTTCGAGAATTCTTTTCAAATTTACATTCTCCTGTACTAGTTGCACTGCATAAGAAGCTTTAATTGATTCATGTATTCTGACATGACCAAAAGCTTGTTCAATAATTTCTACGGAGGCAAGAGTATCTAAATCAACTTTTAAAATTGGCACCTCTAATTCTTCCGCTCTATGAATCAATTGTGATAGAGGTTCTCCCAAACCAGTTAAAATAAGGCATTGTGTAGAGGCCTCCAAAGCCGCAAGTTGAATATCAGTTCTATCGGCCCCAGTAACCACAGCCATATTTCGTCTTCTTCTAAAAAATTCCATCGCAGAATTTACACCCATTGCACCAATACTTAATGTCTCAACAAGTAATTGATCTTTTTCAGGGCAACAAATTACTTGAGCATCCAATCTTCTTACAAGCTCGCCCACAGTTACACTCCTGAGGAGTGGTGATTTTGGCATCACTCCAAAAACTTCAATATTCATATCTTTAAGAGAAGGTATTATTTCATTTTTAAATTTTTCGACTTCTTGAGGTGGCACTGCATTTAATACCACACCAGCCAAATGGTCACCCAATTGTTTTTTCGCATCAAGTAAAGCATCTACGCTTTTACAATCTTCCCATAAATTCACAATTAAGACTTTCGCATCTAAACTCTCTGCTAATTGAGGAAGGCTTAGACCATAAATCATTCCTTCATGGAGACTTCCAGCCGCTTCAAGAATATTTAATCCTTCAAAATCATCATTAACCAATCTTTCAATTTGATCAAAACCTTTACCAGGAAGTAAATCTTTATTAAAGATCCTTTTCTCAGCTGAAATATTGTCCAATAATCCTACTGAAGAAATTAAATTCTCCTCTTCAATATTCAATGTAGAACCAATAAACTTAACATCATCATCTATTAATCCTTCATATGACATTGAAGATAAATTAGTAAGTTCGATACATGTTGCCAGTGGTTTACCAATACGTACTTTTTTTCCCTCTTCTAAAAGTCTTTTTGCTATACCAAGAACTAGCGCAGACTTACCACTAAAAGGCTCACATGAACCAATTAATAATATATCGCTCATAATTAAATAAAAATATTTATCAATAAATTAAAGATAATATTTTTTTTAGAACTAAACAAATATTTATTTATGAGTTTTAATCAAATAAATTAATAAATATTTTTTTATATAGATTTATTTAAGTTATTTGGTGTTTCATCACAATCAAACAAAATGATAAATTCAATTACAAAAGAAAAAACTATTGGGATTACTGGCGCTTCGGGGACTCTAGGTAGAGAGCTTACAAAATTGTTTCGTCAGAAAGGATACAAAGTGATTGGATTTACTCATAGCAAAACTGATTCCAAGAAAAATCTTGAATCTCCTAATGAATGGATTAAATGGGAATGTGGGAAAGAATCTATATTAAAAAAGCATCTAAAAAAGATAGATATATTAATTTTGAACCACGGAATCTACAATTTGAGTAGAGAAAATTCTAATTATGAAAATTCAATAGAAATAAATGCATTAAGTAAATTCAAATTTTTAAATTTATTTGAAGATATTGCAAAAAAGGATGAATCATCTACAAAAAAAGAGATTTGGATAAACACATCTGAAGCAGAAATTCTACCTGCGTTAAATCCATCATATGAGATAAGTAAGGCACTTATTGGTCAATTAGTTTCATTCAAAAAAAATCTTTTGGACAAAGATATTAAAAAAAAATTAACTATAAAGAAGATCATTTTGGGACCTTTTAGATCAGATTTAAACCCCATTGGGATTATGAGTCCCAAATTTGTGTCTAAGAAGATTTATGATTTAGCTAGTTCAAAAAGTTATTTAATAATAATTAGTCCAAACCCATTAACTCACATACTTTTTCCATTGAAAGAATTTTGGACTTTTATGTATTGTAAATTTATATATAAATACACAACATAGTTGCTAGAAGTCTCTATCTGTCAATATTTCAATGCCATCCTTTAAAACCACTATAGTATGTTCCCATTGAGCCGATAATTTACCATCTTTTGTTATTACAGTCCATCTATCATTTAATGTTTTACAAAACTTAGTTCCTTCGTTAACGATCGGCTCAACAGCTAATGTCATTCCTGCACGCAGAACTACGTTGGGTAATTCTTTAGTCCTAAAGTTAAATACCGAGGGCTCCTCATGTAGATTTCTTCCAACTCCATGACCTGTATAGTCTTCAACAACACTGAATCCATTTTTTATAACAACATCTTCAATTTCTCCCGCAATTTCAAGAAGTGTATTCCCTGCCTTGATTTTCGAGAGCCCTGCATACAAAGCCTTAGAGGCTATATCACTAAGATTTTGGGCTTTTGAACTAACTTTGCCTACACATATAGTTATACAACTATCCCCGTGAAAGCCATCTAAATATGCTCCCGTATCGATTTTAACTAAGTCGCCAGTTTTAATTATTTTATTTTTACTTGGTATCCCATGGACAACTTCATTGTTAATACTAGAACAAATACTGGAAGGAAAGCCGTGGTAACCTTTAAAACTTGGCACAGCCCCAAAACTTCTTATCCTCTTTTCTGCGAAATCATCTAAATCTTTTGTACTCATCCCAGGTTTAATTAAATCATTAATTTCCCTTAGAACTGTTGCAACTATCCTACTTGATTTCTTCATAAGATTTATTTCACGTGCTGACTTTATTTCGATTCCTCTTCTCCTCTGTATGAAAGGAACTTGATCATTAGTTTTGGAATTATTTTTATTTAATAATAGATCTGCAAAATGCTTCATTGGAATAAATAATGGTAAAAAGTAAATATCATCAAATAGCCATTATGAGTTTAGCTATTTTAAATCTATCAATAACAATGAAAAACAGTGATTAATTTTAACTTTAATTCTAGGCAATTTCACAAAGCTTTGGCACCTTGGATTTTTATTCCATTATTTTTGTCTTCAATTACTGGATTACTTTATAGGGTTTCCAAAGATTTACTAGGTTATTCAAGAGACCAAGTTCATTGGTTAATGTCTCTCCATGAAGGCGAATGGCTTGGAAATAATGGAGAATTAATATATGTATTTTTAAATTCTCTTGGAGTTTTATGGATGCTCATAACAGGATTCCAAATGTTTTCAAAAACAATCTCATTTACCAAAAAGGTTACTAAAGGCGAGTCAAAGGGTTAAGATATTAGACTTATAGGATAAAAAGAATCAAAATGGCTAAAGAGAAACAAGAAAACGAGTCAGGAACGAGCATCAAAATTGATGAACCAACTGATGAGAAAGTTGAAACTAAAGCAAACAATGTAGTTTCTGAAACCACAAAAAAAATCAGCTGTTATAGTTTTATTAAGGAATTTGAAAGTGAACAAGTAAAGAAAGAATTGCCTGAAATTTATGTTGGAGACACTGTTAAAGTCGGGGTAAGAATAACAGAGGGCAACAAAGAAAGGGTTCAACCTTATGAAGGAGTTGTAATAGCAAAAAGACATGGTGGGCTTAACCAAACAATAACAGTTAGAAGAATTTTCCAAGGCATAGGCGTTGAAAGAGTATTTATGCTACATAGTCCACAAATTGCTTCTCTAAAAGTTGAACGTAGAGGTAAAGTAAGAAGAGCTAAGTTATTCTATCTAAGAGATAGAGTAGGAAAAGCTACTCGCGTAAAACAACGCTTTGATCGATAAAGTTGTAAATTAACAACCTTATTGGTCACAATGACGCTTATAATCATTAAGATGCGTCGTTAGTTCAGTTGGTAGAACGCAGGTCTCCAAAACCTGATGTCGGGGGTTCAAGTCCTCCACGACGCGTTTGATCAACATTATGTAAAATTATTTTCATAATATGGAGTTAGATCTTCAACCAGGGGACGTAGTTAAAGTCCTCGAATCAGCAGCCTTAGGATGGGTTCGTGCAAGAGTCATCAGAGTTAAATCTGGAGGGAGAGTTGTTGTACAAAGTGACCAGGGTAGAGAATTTACAGCAAGAGGCAACCAAGTTAGGTTGATAGAACCTGCTGGGTTTAGACCTCAAAAATAAATAGTTATTCATATTTAGATAGTTCTAAAACTAACTATTTCTTTAATCCCTCAAATTAATAAATTTTTTTTATTACAACAACATTAATTAAGTATTATGATCTGATAATTTTAAGAATGATGTTCTAATTTATTTAGGACTAAAACTTGGGACCGTAGTTCAACTGGTTAGAGCACCGCCCTGTCACGGCGGAAGTTGCGGGTTCGAATCCCGTCGGTCCCGTTTTTTTTTTAAAAACTTGGAAAAACGATTAAGATTAGCCCCAAGTCCTACTGGTTTATTTCATATTGGTACAGCTCGAACAGCATTATTCAATTGGTTATATGCACAAAAAATAGGTGGTAAATTTCTTATTAGAATAGAAGACACGGATTCTGTCCGTTCTAAACCTGAGTATACAAGGAACATATTGGAAGGTTTAGAATGGCTTGGCCTTAAATGGGATGAAGAACCTCTAAAACAAAGTGATCGTATTTCAATTCACAAAAAACACATTAAAAAGCTTTTAGAAAGTGGAAATGCATATAGGTGTTTTACTTCGGAGGATGAAATTTCTGCATTAAGAGAAGAACAAAAAAAGAAAGGCTTGCCTCCAAAGCACGATAATAGACACAGAAATCTTTCCGAAGAAGACATAGAAACATTCATATCCCAAGGTAAGACCTCTGTTATAAGGTTTAAGATAGATGAAACAATACAAATCAAATGGGTTGATCAAATAAGAGGCGAAATCAATTGGAAAGGGAAAGACTTGGGAGGTGATTTAGTATTATCAAGAAGAGCTAAGGGATATGAGATTGGAGATCCTTTGTATAATCTTGCAGTTGTAGTTGATGATAATTTCATGAATATAACGCATGTAGTTAGGGGTGAAGATCATATCTCTAATACGGCAAAACAAATATTGATTTATGAAGCATTAAATTTTGAATTACCTACTTTTTCACATACACCGTTAATTCTAAATAATGAAGGGAAAAAATTATCCAAGAGAGATTGCGTCACCTCAATCGATGAATTTAGAGATATGGGCTATTTACCTGAGGCCTTAGCTAACTACATGGCCTTTTTAGGCTGGTCACCAAAATCTGGCGAGAGTGAAATACTTTCAATAGAAGAGATATCTAAATTTTTTGAATTATCAGATATAAATAAAGCTGGAGCGAAATTCAGTTGGGAAAAACTTAACTGGATTAATTCTCAATACATAAAAAGTATGGAATCTAAAAAGTTAAGTAAGATCATTTGTGAGTACTGGAATAATATGGGATGGGAAGCGCCATCGCAAGAATGGGCTATAAAATTAACAATTTTGCTTAGAGACTCGATAACCGTATTAAGAGATGTTATTTATCAATCAAAACCATTTTTTTTATTACCTCCAATTCAAAAAGAGGGTCTAGATTTTCTTGAAAATAAAGATTGTAAAGCATGTCTAAAGCTTATCCTAAATTACTTAGTAGAGAAGAATATTTTAAAACTAGACAACGAGAAAGCCAAGGAAATAATAAGCGAAATCTCAAAAAGCCATAATATAAAAAAAGGGACTTTAATGAAATCTTTGAGAGTAGCCTTTTTTGGTTGTCTTAGTGGACCTGATTTAATTCAAAGTTGGGAACTCCTCTCAGAGAGTAAAAGTGATATATCTCGAATTCAAAGATGTCTTATTTCTGTTTAAGATCTTTTTTTGCTAATTCTAGCCGATTAGCTAAAGGTTTAGCTGTAAGGCCTTGAATTCCTACTGTCATTAATATTGTAAGAAAAACTAAACCTTGAAGTCGTCCAGCTCCAAGAATACCCGCCTGCTCTAATCTTATAGAAAAAAGGGAGGCTACTGCTGCAGTAACTATACCTCTTGGAGCTAGCCAAGCTAAAAATAATTTTTCCTTTAAGTCTAGTTCTCTACCTATTGTAGCTATCCAGATAGAGATAGGACGAACAATTACCATCATCATCAAAACGCAAATAATCCCTCCCCAACCCAGTGGGCTTAATTCGCCCCAAGAAACATCAGCTGCTAAAAGAGGGAAAAGAACTGTTATTGCTAATTGAGCTAATTCGCTTATTAGATTATCCAATCTCTCCTTATCAATTACTTCTCTTTGGCCTACGATAAAACCTGCGGCGACAGAAGCAGGTAAACCTGATTCTGGTAAAAAATATTCACAAATTCCATAAACAAGGAAAATAAAACCAAGGGTAACCTGTAGCTCTACTCCAAATGATGCATCTTTCTTTATTTTTTTTAAAATTTCTGATAACAACCATCCTGAACCTAATCCGATTAGGACCCCACCCCCTAATCTTTGCATTAATGCAATAAAGACTTCGTTAATCCCACGAAGATCACCCAAAGTTAATTCTAAGAGTAATAAAGCTAGTACTGCTCCAATTGGTTCAAGTAATAAACCCTCAGCTTTTAAAACTTCCGAAAGAGGTGAAGATAATTTAATTTGTTCAACTAATGGAGAAATAACTGTTGGCCCAGTAGCTAAAACGATGGCACTATATATTCCCGCAACTTGCCATGAAAGACCAGCCAGCCAATGAGCAATGAATATTCCAGCTGACAATGAAATAAAAAGTCTTATCAAAGAAATTTTTAAAACAGTATTTCTTATATTTCCTTCTGGTAATTTTAAATTTAATCCCCCTTCGAACAAAACTAGGCAGACTAGAAGCCCAACAATTGTTTCAAGCCCTTGTCCAAGATCTAAAGGCTCAACTAGTCCTAAGCCGGATCTCCCAATAAATAATCCAGAAAGCAATAAAATAACAACGCTGGGGAACCCTGTAATTGAAGAAAATAATCGAGCACAAGCACCAGCAAATACGGTTATTCCCCAAAGTAATCCAAGCCTTTCAGGCGTCATATAATCTTATGAATAATAAATACTTTTAACTAGCTTGATTAAATCAATAATCTCATCGCAAGTCCATTAAATACAATATTTTTTAATTTAATTAATAAGCTGAACCAAACAAGTATTAATTATTTTCTTAAAATTACTAGTTAATAAGCAAATTTATTTTTCTAGGATAATTGACTTAATAATGCAATAAAGATAAAAATTATTCCTATACCAATAGTTGCCATCCTCCCATTCCAAATTTCAGCTTGCGGGGTAAAACCTCTTTTCCATAAATTCAGTTCCTTCTTATCAACGAAGTTTTTTGTTTCTTTAATATCTATTTTTGATTGTTTATCCATAGTATTTAGAAGGGAGGATTTTCTTCATAAAGGGAATTTGCTTGTTCAATCGAAAGTCTTCCGGAGACGCCTAATTTAAGTGAACTTAAATGATCCTTAAATTTGATCCTGAACAACGCTGCTGCTCCAATCATCGCTGCATTGTCTGTACAAAGATTAAGAGGAGCTAAATGAACTTTAATTGATTTTTTGCTAGCTTCATCAATCATCATTTTTCTTAATGTATTATTAGCCGCCACACCACCAACTACAACAATGTTATCCAAGCTAAAATCTTCTGCACATCTAATAGTTCTTTCTACCAAAACCTCCGCCACTACTCTCTCAAAACTTGCAGCAATATCAGGAACTGGGACGGTCATCCCATCAAGATTTATTTTTTCAACTAATCTTAAAACGGCTGTTTTTAGGCCACTAAAAGAAAAGTCATATTTTAGAAATCCACCCTTTTTATCAGAAATTCTACATTTTGGTAAATCGAATTTCATAGAGTCTCCATTTTTAGCAATTTTTTCAATTGCTGGTCCTCCTGGATAACTAAGACCTAATAATCTTCCAACCTTATCGAAGGCTTCTCCAGCAGCATCATCAAAACTCTTCCCAAGTTTTTGCATTACCCTTCTCTCATCAACCTTAATTAATTCAGTATGTCCCCCACTAACAAGTAATGTAAGAAAAGATTTCTTTGGATAGTTTTCTGAAAATAAAATTGAAGATAAATGTCCCTCCAAATGATGAATTCCCAAAAATGGCTTTGAATGTAATATGCAAAGTGATCTTGCAGTTATAGAGCCAACTCGTAAACATCCCACTAATCCAGGCGCAACAGTTGAAGCAATAAAATCAATTTCATCAATTTTAATTTGTGATTCAGTTAAAGCCTTTTCTAAAACAAAAGGTAATAATTCAAGGTGCTTTCTAGCTGCAAGCTCAGGGACAACTCCTCCCCATTTTGAATGATCTTCAATTTGAGATGCAATGATATTTGAATGAATTTTAAAACTATCTCCAATATTAGAAACGATTGAGACAGACGTCTCATCACAACTTGTTTCAATAGCTAAAACTTTACGCATATTTGATTCATCTTGCTTTATTTTAATATTAATTTCTTACAAAACACACTATAAGGAATTAAAGATTGCAACTTATGAAATTCTTTTTTTCAATCATAACTTCGGTTTTCCTTTTCCTAGGAATTACTCCAATTGCTCTAGCTGCTAATGGGCCTGCCTTAAACGCAGACAGAGCAAGCACAGAATATACTGCTTCAGCTCTTACAAAATGCTCTGAAAACCCTAAATTCATTGAGAGAGCAAGTTCTGCAACTACTCAAAAGGACATAGCAAGATTTGAAAGGTATGGAAAAGCTTCATGCGGGGATGATGGTCTACCACATTTAATTATTGGACCGCCACTTGAGCCATGGGGAGCTCTTTTAAATAGAGGACATGAGGGCGATTTACTTATCCCAGGAGTTTTATTTATTTACATTGCTGGAATTATAGGCTGGTCTGGAAGAGAGTATTTGATTGAATCAAAAAAGACTAAGAATCCAGCAGATCTTGAGATCATTATTGATCTAGACTTAGCTAGAAAATGTCTTATAAAAGGTGCTCAATGGCCTCTTCTAGCTAATAAACAAGGAAGAAATGGAGATTTAAGAGAGAAAGATAACAATATTACACTTAACGGTCCTCGTTAAACATCTTTAAACAACTTTCAAAAAATCAAATGTTCAAAATTCTAAACACAAAATTTGTCAGATCTGCCCCAGTTGTAGCAGCAATTTGGTTAAGCCTTACAGCTGGAATAATTATTGAATTTAATAGGTTTTTCCCAGATTTATTATTCCATCCAATGAGCTAATATTAAGAGATAATAATCAAGTTTTTATTAACTTGATTATTTCTTTTGCTGTTTCATAAACATTGTGATTTGTTAACGCAAAATCAAATTGATTTGATACTGAAATCTCATAATTAGCCCTTGAGAGTCTTTTTTCAATTGCCTCCTCTTTTTCTGTACCTCTATTTCTTATTCTTCTCTCTAACTCTTCTTTATCCGGAGGAAGTAAAAATATTGACAGGGAATTAGGAAACTTATTTTTTATTTGCCTTGCACCCTCTACTTCAATTTCAAGAAGTACTGTAAATCCTTTTTTTATTTTCTCATTAAGAGAAGACAAAGGCGTTCCATAGTAGTTCCCAGCAAATTCTGCCCATTCAAGGAACAGGTTTTGTTCAATCATTTCTTTAAACTTTTTTTGATTTAAAAAGTAATAATTTTCTCCGTCCTTCTCTCCCTCTCTAGGTTCTCTAGTTGTTGCAGATATTGAAAGCCAAAAATTTTTTTCTTTACCTAATATTTCTTTAACAACTGTTCCTTTACCAACCCCGCTGGGTCCAGTAAGGATAATAAGTTTTTTTTGATTTTTCATATTAAATTTTTTACAGTAAAATAAACATCTTGTGAACTAAAAAGGAATAATGCAAAAAGGGGTTCCACAGGTAATGGATATTACATCTATGAGATCTGTCTTGCATTATTTGACAAAGATCATTTTACCTACAAAGTTTGAAACTGCTCAACAACCAGATCCTAATACAGTTCAATTATGTTTTAGAGGAGTTGATTCTCAAACATGGATAGAAGTTTCATGGAATGGAGACTCGCCTAGAATACTAAAAATAAATAAGCCAGAAAAGATTGGGAGAGAAAGCACACTCTCTAAACAAATAAGATATGGATTAAAGTATATGGCTTTAATTTCAATTGATCAAGATGATTTTGAGAGAGTTATAAAATTTGGTTTCGCGAAAAAACCTGGAAATGAAATTAGTAAATATTTAATTTTTGAGTTAATGGGAAAACATAGTAATATTTTTTATTTGGATAATAAACATAAAATAATTGCAGTTGGTAAACAAATTAAATCAAGTCAATCTAGTTTTAGAACAATTTCAACAGGATCAATTTACTCTGGACCTCCAGTTAATCTCAAAAAACAACCTAGAGAAGATGAGTCTTTTGAATCATGGAAAGACTCAATTTCAATAGTACCTGAGTCTTTGAAATACTGTTTAATAAATACCTATCAAGGTGTAAGCCCTATCCTCACAAAACAATTAGAGGTTGTTAGCAAAACTGCCAATTCGGAAATAATGGGGAAAAATATCGATTTCATTAGCGATTCAGACTTAAAGGAGATATTTAAAAATTGGAAGATTTGGATTAATAGGTTTAAAAACAATAACTTTAACTTTTCTTTATTTAATAATGATTTTTATTGCGTTTGGTTTTTCGATAAAGAAATTAATTGCGAAAAAAAAATAGATTTATGCACCGGTATAGAGAATTATTATGATCATCATTTAAAACAAAAAAAATTTGAATTTTTATTAAAGAAAATTGAAGGGATAATTTTCAAACAAACAAATAACGAGAAAAAAAATTTAAATATTCAATATGATCTCCTTACAAAATCAGAAAACTACGAAGTATATAAAGAAAAAGCTGATAATATATTCTCTTCAAATGAAATTAAAAAAAGAGATATTATTAAAGGACAAAAACTATATAAAAAGTCAAAAAAACTTAAGAGATCTAGAGAATTAATAAAAGAAAGATTAAGTATTTATAAAACAAATATAGAAAGATTAGAAGAATTTACTATGCTTCTAGAAAATTTAAATTCTTTAAATCATGAGAAACTTTTTATGCGAATCAAACTACTAGAAGAAATTATGGAAGAAATTTGTAACGAGTTTAATATCAATATCAAGAGGCAAAGAGAAGACAAGAAAAGTACATATGAGATAGAATCTTCACCAATTCAAGTTAGTACTCCCACAGGATTAAAGCTTCAGGTAGGGCGAAATATGAGGCAAAATGACTTAATAAGCTTTAAGTTCTCAAAAAAAGGCGATTTATGGTTTCATGCTCAAGAATCACCAGGCAGTCATGTAGTTTTGAAGTCTTCATCTAAAGAAGCATCTGAGCAAGATCTTCAAATTGCTGCAGATTTAGCTGCTTTATTTAGTAAGGCAAAAAGAAACATTAAAGTACCAATTAATTTAGTAAAGATTAAAGATTTGCAAAAAATCAAAAAAGGAGGACCGGGTTGCGTTTCCTTTAAAAATGGAGAAATTATTTGGGGAAATCCTACAAGAGGAGAAGATTATATTAAAAAAAATCTTAAAACAGTAATTTAGCTTATAATGTAAAAAATTTTTTAAATCTAAATGTTTGATTTTCTTTTGGGCACTCATGAATTTTTAGGAAATCATAGTTTTCCAGAATTTATTGTTGGATATCTTTTTGGTGCTGCATTAATAATTGGAGCTCCTACTGTTTTCTTACTACTTGCCTTCGTAAGCGCTTTAATGAAAACAAATGGGAAAATGGGCGGGTATAGAGAATATGAAACTTATGGTGAATCATCCCTAAATGATGCTCCGCCTTTCTTATTACCAGATCCAACTAATCCTAAATTAAGCAAATAATTAAATTTATAGAAAACAAATTGGACTTTGACAATAGTAGTTTAAAACCTTTTTCTTACAAAATCTTTATCGAATAATAATGGGAGATACAGGTCAAAGTGAAAATAAATTATCAGATTCAATGACTTTTAGTGATCATTTAGAAGAGCTTCGTCAAAGGATACTAAAGTCAATTTACTCAATACTTATTTCAATATTCTTTAGTTTGCTCATCATAAAGCCATTAATATCTTTTTTAGAAATCCCAGCTGGTGATATTCATTTACTACAACTTGCTCCAGGAGAGTTTTTGTTTGTCGCTATTAAAGTTGCAGGTTACAGCGGATTAATAGTTTCTATGCCTTATATTTTTTATCAAATAATATTATTTATTTCTCCCGGTTTAACAAAACAAGAAAAAAGCCTTATATTGCCCGCAGTTTTTGGTTCAGGTCTTCTGTTTTTTTTAGGATTAATTTTTTCCTGGTGGATATTAGTCCCTGCAGCAATAAATTTCTTCATTAGTTTCGGTGCTGATATTGTTGAACCAACTTGGTCTATAGAAAGATATTTTGATTTTGTTCTCTTATTAATGTCTAGCACTGCAATAGCTTTTCAATTGCCAGTATTACAATTTATTCTTGGTTCTCTTGGAATAATCACAACAGAAAAAATGATTTCGAATTGGAAGATCGTTGTAATTTCATCCGCAATATTATCTGCAGTGATTACCCCTTCAACAGACCCATTGACTATGTCATTGCTATCTATATCGATTGTGTTTTTATTTTTTGTGGGTACTGGATTAACTTACTTATCAGAAAATCTTAAGTCAAAAACTCTTTCATCTTCTCATTAAGATTTAATTGCAAGCTAATAGCTCTACCTAATCTTGGCTTAGCATTTACTTTCTTTAGCCATTCCCTTACCTCTTCAGAATATCCACATCTATTTAAAATCTCGATTTTATCAGCTATCGATTTTTTATATTCATCTTCACTTAAAGGGAATGATTCCTGTCCAAGGAATCCCCACATCATCTGAAAATAAACAAATTTTCCTCTTCTAAAGAGTCTAAAATCGTATTTTTTGCCCCAGCGATGAATCAAATAATGTATAACTTCATCTACTAGCAATGGGTTCATTTAAATCAATTAATAAAGACTTCCTAAACTTTTACTTTAAATTATTAAAAGTCCTATCTATTTGCAACAGAAATTGAACAATTTGATTCATAATAACTAATAAATAACAGAACCAAGTAGCGAATGACTCAATTAAGTTCCAATGATGTCCCTTCAATGGGTCGAAGGCAATTTATGAATCTTCTTACATTTGGTACTGCAACTGGTGTAGCGTTAGGAGCCCTTTATCCTGTAGCGAATTATTTCATGCCTTTAAGAGCAGGCGGTGGTGGAGGTGGAACTTCTGCTAAAGATGAATTAGGAAATCCAATAACTAAGACAGGTTGGTTAGCTACCCATCAAGCAGGAGACAGAAGTCTAGTACAAGGTCTTAAAGGAGATCCAACTTATTTAATAGTTAATGAGGGTGGGGAAATAGGAGAATTTGGTTTAAATGCAATTTGTACTCATTTAGGTTGCGTTGTCCCATGGGATAGTGGTGCTAATAAATTCATATGTCCTTGTCATGGTAGTCAGTATGATACTAATGGGAAAGTAGTCAGAGGGCCTGCTCCTTTATCTTTAGCGCTAGCGCATGTCGATATTGAAGATGATGCTGTACTTGTCAAACAATGGTCAGAAACTGACTTTAGAACTAATGAAAATCCATGGTGGGCATAAAATTGAAAGGTCTTAAAAATCAAATCATGAAAAAAACAAGTTTATTTATCTGTACTTTGCTTTTCATTTCAAGCATTGTATTTTATCCAAAGATCACTTTTGCTTATCCATTTTGGGCTCAGCAAAACTATGAATCCCCAAGAGAAGCAACAGGAAAGATAGTCTGTGCAAATTGTCATCTAGCTCAGATGCCTACAATTGCAGAGGTTCCACAATCTGTTGGAGCAAACAGTGTTTTCAAAGCTGTAGTCAAAATACCATACAAAAATGACTTAAAAGAGATCGGTGCTGATGGTTCTGAAGTCCCATTACAAGTTGGAGCTGTTGTAATGCTGCCTGATGGCTTTAAACTTGCTCCACAAGAAAGATGGACCGAAGAAATCAAAGAGGAGACAGAAGGGGTTTATTTTACTAATTACAGTGAAGAGAAAGATAATATCATCATTGTGGGGCCTTTACCTGGCGATACTAATAAAGAAATAGTTTTCCCTGTACTTTCCCCTGATCCATCTACTAATAAAGAATATCACTATGGGAAATACTCGTTACATATCGGAGGCAATAGAGGTAGAGGTCAGGTATACCCAACTGGAGACAAAAGCAATAATGTAGTTTTCACATCTTCCACCTCAGGAACTATAAATTCAATAGAAACAATTGAAGATGGTAGCTACAAGGTCAATATTGAAAACGATAATGGTGAGATAACTACTGAAGCAGTGCCTGTTGGTCCTCAACTTATCGTAAAAGCACAAGACAAAATTAATGCAGGTGACCCTCTTACTAATGATCCTAACGTCGGTGGCTTTGGACAATTAGATGCTGAGGTTGTACTTCAGAGCCCTTATAGAGTTTTTGGATTGATTGCATTCTTCATTGGTGTAGGCCTAACACAAATACTTTTAGTATTAAAGAAAAAACAAGTAGAAAAAGTACAGGCAGCAGAGGGTATCTAGCTTTCTTTAATGCTTATACTTCAAGCTTTTATACAATCTCCAGGAGAAACTTTTTTAAATTTAGGATTTATAACTATTAGATGGTACGGACTGCTTATTTCGGTTTCAGTTTTAATAGGCCTATTTGTCTCTAAAAAACTAGCAAAGGCAAGAAATATTAACCCAGAGTACATTAATGAAATACTTCCATCATTAATAATCTCTTCAATAATTGGAGCTAGAGCTTATTACGTATTTTTTGAGTGGAGGCAATATAGCGGAGAAAACTTTTTTACTTCTTTTGAACTATTCAATAACATCATTAAAATACCTTCTTTTCTCGCAGTTTGGGAAGGAGGTATAGCAATCCATGGAGGTCTAATTGGAGGATTAATATCAATTATCTATTTCTGTAAGTCGAAAAAAATTAATTTAAAAACTTTTTTAGATATACTTGTACCCTCGATTATTCTTGGACAATCAATAGGAAGATGGGGAAATTTTTTCAATAATGAAGCCTTTGGAGTTCCTACAAATTTGCCTTGGAAATTATTTATACCCATCCAAAATAGGCCTCTAGAATTTCTTAATTATGAATTTTTTCATCCTACATTTCTCTATGAGTCATTGTGGAATCTTTTAATTTTCATAATCCTTATTATTACCTTTAATAAACAAAATAAAACAGATTTTTTCAGGCCTGGATTTATAAGCTGTGTTTATTTAATAAGTTATAGCTTTGGAAGATTCTGGATTGAAGGTTTAAGAACTGACCCACTATGTATTGGTGCGCTCCCGCCTTTCTGTGATGGCGGTATTAGAATGGCTCAATTTATAAGTATTTTTCTATTTTCTTCTGGATTAATTGGAATATTTTTTTTAAGATTGAGAACATATAGTGGGGAAAATAGAAAGAATGGTTAATAAAATATCCTTTATTGGTGTTGGTCCAGGCGATCCAGAATTATTAACTTTAAAAGCCTTAAAAAAGATAAAAATTGCAGATGTCATTATTTGGACTGATTCTCTAATTCCTGAAAAGATTTTAGATTTTTCTAAAGAAGGTTCTGAAAAAATAAAAACGAGTTCGCTCAACTTAGAGCAAATCACCTCAATCATGATAGAAAAATTTCAGGCAGGGAAAACTGTTGTAAGGTTGCATGATGGAGACCCTTGCCTTTTTGGAGCAATTAGAGAGCAAATCGAAATTTTAAAAAACGAAAAAATTGAAATCGAGGTTGTTCCTGGAGTAAGTGCTTTTCAAGTCGCTGCAGCATATCATGAAGCTGAGTTAACCATCCCTGAAGTAACGCAAACTATAATTTTAACTAGGGCAGGAGGGCGAACAGGGATGCCTAAAAAAGAATCTCTTAAGGATCTTGCGAAACACAATTCCTCTATATGTCTTTATCTAAGTGCTAGGCATGTGAAAAGGTCTCAAGAAACTCTACTAGAGTTTTACCCTCCAGAGACTAAAGTTATTGTTGGATTTAGAGTATCTTGGGATGATGGTTGGACATCATTAATAGAATTAAAAGATATGGAAAAATTTTCTATTGAGAAAAAACTAATTAGAACAACCATTTACATAATTAGCCCAGCAATTAGTAATTCTCAAAAAAGATCTAATCTTTATAATCCATCATATACGCATCTCTTTAGGAATAAATAATCTTAAAGTTGATAGAAAAATATTAATCACTATAATTAGTAAAAATTTATTTGCTTTGAAAGAAATAAAATCTAACCCAGAAAAAAATACCAAAAAAGAACAATCCTCTTTAAAGAGGATTGGAAATTTTATTAAAGAGGCAAGGTTAAGTAGAGATCAATCTGTTGAAGAATTGGCTTCTGATTTAAAAATTGGATCACATCAACTTAAAGCCATTGAAGAAGGTAATGAAGAAGAACTCCCTGAAAAAGTATTTATCAAAGCAATGGTTCGTAGAATTTCACAGAAGCTGAAACTTGATACAGAGTTTATAATGAATGAATTCAAGACAGAAAGACAAGAGATAAAAATAGAAGAAATAGTTGAAGAAGTTACTAAAAAAACTAATAAAACTAGACAATCTAAGGATCTTAGTCCAGTAGGGTTTTGGATATTTATTTTAATTTCAGGCCTTCTCGGACTAATCGCCTCGTCCTTAATTTTCAATTTATTTTCAGACTCTTCTCAGAATCAGACTCCAAAACAAGAACTTATTAAAAAAACTAAATAACTTTTAAATCCAAATTCTTTAGTTCTTTTATTACATTACGGCATAATCCTAAGTTCCATTTTTCAAGAAGCAGATCATGGTTTCTATTAAAAGGTAAAAGTTCAAATGTAAGAATATTTTCCTGCAATTTAATTTGAACTGAGGAGATCACCTTATCAGGTCTTTGATCAAGAGATGCTGCTAGTCTCAGGATTAATGACATTTCGAGAACTAATGTTTTATCTTCTTTGGATATTAAATTTTGCCAAGACTCATGTCTTTTCTTGGGTAGAGTCTTTCTATGATATCTGGCAATTGAAGCAATAATATTTGTTTCTGATTCAGAATATCCCAACAACTCACAATTTTTTATTAAGTACCAAGAGTGTTTATGATATGAACCAATGTTCACATATTTTCCACAATTATAAAGATTAGAAGCTGCCCAAAGAAGTTCTTTGGCTTTAGGGTCATTATCGCTATGAAAGATATTTTTAGTCTGATCATAAATTTGAAAGGCAATATCAATAACTTTCTCAGCTCTTGTATTGTCTACTCCAAACTTTCTGGCCTGATGAACTATTGTTGTTTTTCTAATATTGCTTTGAATATTTAACTCGTTTTTAATTATCCCTTTCCGAAGCATCCAATCTACAACCAAACCCTCTCGAAGCGCCCTCTCACTTATTATTAATTCATTAAAATTCAACATCTCCATTGCGGAATTTAATATCAATGCACCTGGAACAATTATTTCTGCTCTTCTCTCACTTAATGAAGGTATTTTCTTGATATCCGACACTGGCAATTTAATTAATTTTTCCAATATATTATGTAAATTTTCCCTTTTAAATTTATACCCATGCAACTTTTGTTTAGATTCTCCCAAATCATCTGAAATTAAATTTCCTAATGAAGTTGCAGTGCCACTGGTTGCAATCATAGATAAAGTCTTATCTCCCTTAGATCTACTCTTTATTTTTCGAACAGCTGGTTCTAAAGATCCTTTAATAAAAGTTTTTAAAAAACTCGATCTTCCTGAATTTATAGACTCTTTATTTAAAAAATCATTTTTAAGTCTTACCGTACCAATTCTCGAACTGGTAAGAGCTATAGCATCTTTTTTATCAGCAAGTATTAATTCTGTAGATCCTCCTCCAATATCTATGATTACAAAAGACTGATCTTCAAAAGCCATACCAGAAAGAACACCAAGGTAAATTAATCTGGCTTCCTCAGAACCACTTATCATTTCTATTTGAATATCAGTTTCATCAAGAACTCTTTTAATAAAATCTTGGCCGTTTGGAGCTTCCCTAACTGCACTTGTTGCTGCTGTTACTATTTGTTTTACTCCATTACTTTTACAATATTCCTTAAATCGCTTAAGAGTAACTAATGCTCTTTGGATTGATTCTTCCGTAAGATTACCCTCCTCATCTCTTTCTCCAAGACGAGTGGTTGATTTATCAGTGAATTTTATTGAAAATGATTTTAATTCTAGATTAATTTCTGCTACTAAGAGATGTGTAGAGTTAGTTCCAATATCTATAGAAGCTACTAAAATTTGCTTTTCTTTAGAATATCTTAAATCTTGTTTCTGTATCATTTCTTTTTAATAAGAGCAGATCTCTTTAATCCATTAATAAATATACCCAAGATTGATTATTAAATAATAGAAATCATTTAATCCTAGTAAGATTATTTAAAGTTATGAAATATACAATAGGTCATATGCAAAATAAAAATCGACAAATTAAATTAAGTACTTTTTTTGAATTATTAAGGTGGAATAAGCCAACTGGAAGAATGATCTTACTTATTCCTGCTGGATGGAGTTTATATTTAACCCCAGATGCTAATCCAACATTTTTAATGTTGCTAAGAATAATACTGGGAGGACTACTAGTAAGTGGATTAGGCTGCGTGGTTAATGATATTTGGGACAAAAAAATTGATCAAAGAGTTGTTAGGACAAAAAATAGACCTCTAGCTGCAAATAAAATTGGTCTTAAAACGGCTTATTCAATTCTTTTCTTTTTAATTTTATGTAGCTTCTTTTTAACTTTGTCTCTACCTCAGCCCGGAAGAAGCCTTTCGATTTTTCTAGCTTTTTTAGCTTTACCTATTATTTTAATTTATCCTTCTGCTAAAAGATGGTTTAAATATCCTCAATTAATCTTATCCATATGCTGGGGTTTTGCTGTCTTAATTCCCTGGGCCGCAAATGAAGGCAATCTAAATAGTATTGTTTTATTATTTTGCTGGCTAGCTACCGTTTTTTGGACTTTTGGCTTTGACACGATTTATGCTCTAGCAGACAAAAAATACGATATCAAAATTGGAATAAACAGTTCCGCTGTTAACCTCCAAAACAATACAAGAATAACTATTCAAATTTGTTATTTTTTAACTTCTTGTTTTCTCGCATTATGCGGATTTATTAATCAAATGGATTTTATTTTTTGGCCAATTTTGCTTACAACGTCAATCTTAATGCAGAGAGATATACTAAAAGTATTTCCTGAGGAAAAACAATCAATAAAAAATATTGGGAATCACTTCAAAAATCAATCAATTTATGGAGGACTCCTTTTATTAGGAATTATTATTGCCTCGTAAATTCTAAATATGGTTTTTAGGTTAAAAAAAGGGGATCTAATCGATATATTAGCTCCAGCTTCCTTTATTGATGAAGAGGAAAATTTTCACAAAGGCATAGAAATCTTAAAAAACTGGGGCTTAGAAATTAATGAAAATAATTCTCTATCAAAAAAATTTGGTTATTTTGCAGGTGATGATCTTACTAGATTTGAAGAACTGGAGAAAGCACAGAATAGTAAGCTGATCATTTTTGCAAAAGGAGGCTGGGGTTCAGCAAGAATATTAGAAAAAGAACCTTCTTGGCAGAATGGTTTAATGCTTGGATTCTCAGATACGTGTTCTTTATTACTATCTAAATATTCTCAAGGATTTATTGGTTCTATTCATGGACCGATGGTTACAAGCCTTTTCAAAGAGCCAAAGTGGAGTCTTGAGAGATTAAGAAATTTACTTTTTGAGGGTTATGTTGATGAAATAAGAGGAATTCCTTTAAGAGGTGGGAAAGCGAAAGGGGATATCATAGTTTCTAACTTAACTATTGCCACTTTTTTAATTGGTACTAATCACTTCCCTGATTGCAGAGGTAAGATAATAATTTTTGAAGATATTAATGAAGATATTTATAAAATTGATCGCATGTTGACTTACCTTAGGATGACTAATACACTTACTGACGTTGCGGGTATTGGATTCGGTAGTTTTTCCCATGATTCCTGCGAACTTGAATGGAAAAATTTACTAAAAAACTGCATTATTGAAAGACTCCAAGATTTTAATTTTCCTATTCTTTTTGACCTCCCCATAGGGCACATATCAGGTAACGCATGCATCCCATTAGGGTATGAAGCAACCTTAAATGGTGATAAAGGCATTCTTAGTATCGAAAACCCTTTTTAACTAGGAATTTTGCACAAAAAGTTTTGCTATTTTCAAATCTACAGGAGATGTAATTTTTATATTTGAATAAGTTCCTTCAATAATTTTTACTTTCCAATTAAGCATTTCGAATAGCGAGGCATCATCTGTGACTTTCCAGTTTTTATCAATTGCCATTTTATGAGCTTTTTTTAATCTATCTACTAAAAATCCCTGAGGAGTTTGCGCTGCCCATAAATAATTTCTATCTGGTGTTTCTTTAATAAAACCTTCATTATCAACAATCTTTATTGTGTCAGTTACCTTAGTAGCCAAAATAACAGCTTCATTTTCATCTAGTTGCTTGGCACATTGATCTATTAATTCAGGATTAATTAGACATCTAGCACCGTCATGTATTAAAACTTTTTTAGCATCTTTTGGCAGCGCTTTTAAACCATTAAAAACAGACTTTTGTCTGGTGTCTCCACCAGTAATCCAATGAACTTTATTGGCAAAATCCTTTGCTGAATTTAATAATAAATTTTTATCTTTCGGTTGCCCAATTATTCCAACCCAATTTGTTGAGCTTGCAGAAAATACAGATTTAAGTGTCCAATAAATCAAAGGCTCTCCCTCTAAATCAATAAGTAATTTATTTTTTCCAGCTTTCATTCTGCTACCACTACCTGCAGCTGGTATTAAAAAATGCACGATAAGAGGACTTAATATTTCTAGATAATTATAAATAAAAGCAATATCTTTACACAAATAGTACTACGATTAAAAATTATAAAATTTCACAATGTCTAATACAGATTTATTATCAGGCAAAGTCGCTTTAATCACTGGAGCTAGCAGAGGAATTGGTAAAGAAATTGCTTTAGAATTAAGCCGCTTGGGAGCAGAGGTTTTTATTAATTACTCTTCATCTGATGAAAAAGCTGCAGAGGTCTTAAATTCAATAAAAAATTTAGGGGGTAAAGCTCATAAATTAAAATTTGATGTTTCAAAAGAGGATTCTGTCAGTTCAGCTTTTGAAGAGATCATAAAAATTAATGGCTCCGTTGATATCCTCATTAATAATGCTGGCATTACTAGAGATGGACTATTGATGAGAATGAAATCGGAACAATGGGATGACGTACTAAATACAAACTTAAAAGGAGTTTTTCTTTGTACAAAATATGCTTCAAAATTCATGATGAAAAAAAGAAGTGGAAGTATCGTGAATATTTCATCTGTTGTTGGAATAATTGGTAATCCCGGTCAAGCAAATTATTCTGCAGCCAAAGCTGGAGTAATTGGATTCACCAAAACTTGCGCTAAAGAATTTGCTCCAAGGGGTATAAACGTAAATGCGATAGCTCCAGGTTTCATAGAAACAGAGATGACTGAAAAACTCAATACTGAAGAGATTCTTAAAGCTATTCCTTTAGGGAAATTAGGAAGTTGTTCTCAAATTGCAAACTTAGTATCATTTTTAGTTGCAAGTAATGCAGGAAGTTACATAACAGGACAAACAATTAGTATCGATGGGGGTATGAGTATCTAATTATGTACTCTCGTAAGGTTGGCCTAATTCATCTCTTAGCCTTCTAATTTTTTGTAATAATTTTAGTCTTCGACTTCTAGCTGTTAAAGTCAGGAAAAATCTTAGTGGAAAATATATCAGCGTCATAGCAATCGCAAAGATTGCTGTAAGAGTAAAAATAAGATTATTTGTTTCATCCATACATTAAAGATACCTTTATTTTAATCAATTTGTATGTCTCATTAAAAAGAAATTCGGCTTTCCCCACTTAATTAAATATCCCTTAAAAATGATTCTATGGGAGATTAGAATAAGAAAAATAACCAATAAAAATGGCAAAACAGTTAAGTTTTTCTAATGAATCAAGAGAAGCTCTAGAAAAGGGTGTCAATT
The DNA here is from genome assembly GCA_902542595.1 of uncultured Prochlorococcus sp. Taxonomy (GTDB): domain Bacteria; phylum Cyanobacteriota; class Cyanobacteriia; order PCC-6307; family Cyanobiaceae; genus Prochlorococcus_A. Next base: position 33,926 of record CACBVE010000001.1, on the reverse strand, counting down.
TCGTAGCTAATGCAGTAAAAGTTACTATTGGACCGAAGGCAAAAAACGTAGTAATAGAGAGAAAATTTGGTTCACCAGATGTAGTAAGAGATGGTTCTACAGTTGCCAAAGAGATTGAAATTGAGAACCCTATTTCTAATTTAGGAGCAAAATTAATTGAACAAGTTGCATCCAAAACAAAAGAGAGTGCTGGGGACGGAACAACAACAGCAACCATTTTGGCTCAGAAGATGGTTCAGGAAGGATTAAAAAATATTGCTTCAGGTGCTAATCCAATGGAGTTAAAAAAAGGTATGGAGGTAGGCTTAGCTTTTGTTCTAGAAAAATTAAGTTCTAAAAGTATTTCATTAGGGGGTTCTGATATCAAAAAAGTTGCAACAGTTAGTGCAGGAGGCGATGAAGAAATAGGATCTATAATTTCAAAGGCCATGGATATTGTTACTTCCGATGGAGTAATAACTGTTGAAGAATCTCAATCATTAGATACAGAATTAAATATAACTGAAGGTATGTCTTTTGATAGAGGATATAGTTCTCCTTACTTCGTAACTGACCAAGAAAGACAAGTTTGTGAACTTGAAAACCCAAAGATATTAATAACTGACCAGAAGATTTCTACATTAGCTAATTTAGTTCCAATATTAGAAGAAATTCAGAAATCAGGCTCACCTTTTCTAATTCTCGCTGAAGATATAGAAGGAGAAGCATTGACAACTCTTGTCTTGAATAAAAATAGTGGAGTTTTGAATGTAGCTTCCGTGAGAGCTCCATTATTTGGGGAGAGGAGAAAGGCTGCCCTTGAAGATATCGCAATTCTTACAGGTGCTAAGTTAATTAGCGAAGATAAATCAATGGCACTAGATCAAGTATCGATAAATGATTTAGGTAAAGCAAAAAAAATAACTATCACAAAAGATAAAACTACAATTGTTGCCTTCGAAGACACTAAAGATTTAGTGAAAAAACGAGTAGATAAATTAAAGAAAGAAGTCGAGATAACAGAATCAGAATATGATCAGGATAAAATTAATGAAAGAATCGCCAAACTTGCTGGAGGTGTGGCTCTTATAAAAGTAGGAGCTGCAACAGAAACAGAAATGAAGTACAAAAAATTGAGAATAGAAGATTCCCTTAATGCTACAAAAGCAGCTATTGAAGAAGGTATAGTTTCTGGTGGTGGACAAACTTTAATTGAAATATCAGATGAACTTATAAATTTAAGTCAAAAATCATCCGATGATCTGAGAACAGGGATAAATATATTAAAAGAAGCTCTTTTAGAACCTACTAAACAAATAGCAAAAAATGCTGGTTTTAATGGCGATGTAGTTGTCGCTGAAATTAAGAGGCTCAACAAAGGCTTTAATGCCTATTCAGGAAAATATGAGGATTTAAAGGAGTCAGGGATATTAGACCCAACTAAAGTAATAAGATTGGCTCTTCAAGATTCAGTATCTATTGCAGCTATGCTCCTGACAACAGAAGTTGCGATTGCTGACATTCCAGAACCTGAAGCTGCCGCCCCTGGAGGACAAGGTGGGGATCCAATGGGAGGAATGGGTGGTATGGGCATGCCAGGGATGGGTGGTATGGGTATGCCAGGAATGGGTGGTATGGGTATGCCAGGAATGGGTGGCATGGGTATGCCAGGAATGGGTGGCATGGGTATGCCAGGAATGATGTAAAAATTTAACTTGCTTTTTTTTCGTTATTAATCCACTTTCTTAAATTTTTAATATTAGGCAGTGGTAATTTCTGGATATCAGTAAGTTGTTTTATATTATTAGAATTTTGATCTTTACCAAATATTCCAATACTGCTAGAAGTTTCTAGACGATTTGATTCCAATTTTGTTTCTTGTTTATTGTCAAAAGTTTTTGATAATTCAAGTTTAATTTGTTCTGAATTTTCATCATGCACTTCATCAATTAAAGATATCTGTTCTTGGTTTTCTTCATGCACTTCATCAATTAAAGATATCTGTTCCTGGTTTTCTTCATGCACTTCATCAATTAAAGATATCTGTTCCTGGTTTTCTTTTTGTAGTGAACTATTAATTAATAAATCATTTAATGAATCAATCCCAAATCTATGTACCCATTTAAGAACAACATTTTCTTTAAGCAAAAGATTATTTTCTAAAGAGGCTTGTTTAAAAACTTCTACTAAATGATTTTTTAAAAGCATAAAATTTCTAATTTAATTTCCTATTTAACAGAGGCCTTATAATAATCAAGGAAAAAACTGTTAAAGAAAATAAAATTGAGATACAACTCTTACAAGTTAAATCACCATATGGGGCATGTAAAGCCACTAATTCTAAATCCATAGTTTGTGTGTAGGCAGTCCTAATAGGTTCAATAGCAAAAGTTAATGGATTTAATGAAGCTAGCCATCCCAGCCAATTTGGCATAAAAGAGATTGGAGCTAAAGCAGTACTTGCAAAGAGAAGAGGTAAGTTTATTACGAATATAAGAGCGATTAATTCAATATGTCCCGGCAAAACAAACGCTAAACATAAACTTATTGATGTCACAAAAAGAACTAATAAAATTAGTGTTGTAAACACAATTCCTAAACCATATAAGTTGGGCCATCCATAACCCAACATGTATGAAACAACCATTATTACAATACTCTGAACAAAGCTCAGGATTGTTATGTAAAAAAAAGAAGATAGAACTATGGATAATCTACTGGTTAAAGGAGCCACAAGTAATCTATTAAGAAATCCAAACTCTCTATCAAACATTAAAGGAAGACCAGAGTTTAGAGCCCCGCTAAAAGCAGTAAAAACAATAAGTCCCGCTCCTAAAAAATTCCCATAAGAATCAACTCCTGGTAAAAAACCTTTTGGAGCTTCAGAGAATAATGCCCCAAATAAAAAAAGCCAAATTATGGGCTGCAATATTCCAGCTAAAAGAGTTGATGGTCTTCTTTTTAGTTGAATAAATAATCTCTTTGTTAGAGCAAATGTTTCTTGATATAAATAAAATAAATTATACTGTTGTAATTCCATAATTTAGCAGTATTTAGTATTCATTATAGTTAGTTAACCAAAAGTTTTTTTATCGCATTGATTGCTTTGATTCTTTTTTAAGGTCTCTTTTCCCTGCCATAGAAATTTCGGCATCCAATAATGTTTTCCCAGTTGCCTGAAGATATACATCGTCCAAGCTTGGCTGACTTTGGGTAAGTGAAAAAATTTCAAACTTTGAGAAGGCCAATTCCACTTTGAGCTTCGTAAGTAAATCTTTTTCCTTATCTGCTACAAAATTTATGGAGAAACCTTGAGCTTCATTTATTATGATCTGGGTAATTCCATCTATTGAAGATAAAATTTGACATATATTTTTTGCTTCTTCCTGATTACTAAATTCTCTTACTTTCAAAGTTATTCTATCTCCTCCTAATTTATTTTTGAGTTCTGAAGGAGCCCCTTGTGCAATAACTCTTCCATCATCAATTATCACTAATCTGTCTGCTAATTTATCTATTTCATCAAGATAGTGACTGCTTAAAATAATAGTCATTCCATTATTTCTCAAATCTTTCAAAAGTTGCCATATAATATTTCTACTTTCAATATCTAAACCAACTGTAGGTTCATCCAATATTAATACTTGGGGCAAATGCAAAAGTCCAGCTGCTAGATCTATTCTTCTTTTCATTCCCCCTGAATAAGTTCCGCACTTACGATCAATCCAATCATTCATTTCTAATTGATCTATTAATTTCTTTATCCTTTCAAATTTTTTGTTTTTTTTGATGTGATATAAATCCGATTGAAAATCCAAAAGCTCTCGTCCAGTTAATATTTTATCAAGTGCAATGTCCTGGGCAACATAACCAATTAATTCTCTAATTTTCCTTGAATTTTTTATCAGATTAATATTATTAATAAAAACTTCTCCACTATCAGGCTCTATTAAAGTAGCGAGTATTTTTATTAGTGTTGATTTGCCAGCACCATTTGGACCTAGTATTCCGAATAATGTGCCAGCTTCAATTTCCATCGATAAATTTTTTAATGCCTTGATATCTGAATAAGATTTTGAGAGCCCTTTAACTTTTATATAATTCATCAAACTTACTATTTACTTAAAAGACATTTTACATCTAATTTAATTACTAAGCAGGGATACTATAGAGAAAAATATTTGCATTGATTGCTGCTCAAATTCTACGGATAGTTGGGTTCTTGAAATTAATAACAAAAGACAAATACCAAACATATAGAGAATAGACCACCTAAAAAGAGACTTTGCTCTTGAAAGATCATCAGGAGATTTCTTTAATTCATTTATTAATTGCAAAAGTCTTCCATTAAATGGCAATAACATAATTCCGTATAAGAGCCCCCCTTCAGGCAAAGCAAAAACTCCCATAATACTCATTAAAACTGTTGCCCATCCGTAGCGAGAAATCGCTTTAGCAGTAAAAACAGATCCTTTAACAGAAGGGAGCATAGGAATACCAACAGATGCGTAATCATCCTTCAACAAAATTGCAAGTGCCCAAAAATGAGCTGGAGTCCATAACATTACTAAACCAAACAACCACCAACCACTAAGACCTACATGCCCTGTGGCAGCAGATGCCCCAACTAAAGGTGGTATCGCACCAGCAACTCCTCCGAAAACAATATTTTTTGTTGTACGAGGTTTCAAAATAACCGTATATAAAATTACGTAGCTAAATAGACCAAGAAGAGTTAATCCTGCAGCTAAATAATTTACACCACTTACTAAAAGCATAGAAGCAGCCAAAGTACATGATACGGCAGCAAAAAATACAGTCTCAGATGACAACTTTCCTGATGGCAAGGCTCTTTTGCTAGTTCTTGACATCCTTTTATCTAATTCCATTTCCCACAAGCAATTAAGAGCTCCTGCTGCTGCTGCTGCCAAAGCTCCGCCTCCTAAAGTACAGATAAGTTTCGGTGAAGACAAAGGCCACTCCTCTGTTAAAGCCATTCCTCCCAAAGTTGTTGCCAGTAAAAGTGGGATTAATCTGGGTTTTGCCACTTCAAGCCAGGGCGGCAAAGTTAATCTTTTTCTTGAAGGTACAACTTCATCTCTAATTGAAGGTTTATAATTCAAGTTTTCTAAGTTACTACTGTTCATGAATTGATACCGACAATTTGGGGATTTAGGGAGTGGTTTAGACCTTTTTTTGTAAAAGGATTTCTAAAAATTAATGTTGTTAAGATCGCAATAAATAAAGAGGCGTTAAGTTGATGACCGATAATAAAAATAGGTTCATTCAAATTTGTTTTAAGACTTAAAATACCTAAAGCAATTTGGGAAAACAATAGAAAAATAAGTGCTGAGAGATATTTCCAATTTTCAGTAAGCAAACTTCTCTTATAAATTGCAGCAGCAATGATCATTAGAATTGAAAAAGCGATTGGAAAAGCAAATAATTTATGAGTATTTAAAATTAGGCATTGCTTATTTAAAGATAAGCAAATATGTGCTGACCAGGTTGATGAAAGCCTTACTCCAATAAAAGATTGAATCAGAGTAAGTAAAAGAGGAACAAACAACAATAATCTCCACCAAATTAATGGCTCTTCTGTTTTGTCATTTTCTAAATTTTGATTTATTGAAATCGTTGAAATGAGAAGTAGAAATGCTATTAAAAGATGGCCAGTAACAGTATATGAATCAAGCAGGTTTATTACTGTCAAAGCTCCAAAAGATCCTTGGACAATAACAAGAAAAAGTAGTAATGAATAAGTTTTAGGTAACCAATTTGGAATTTCTTTCTTCCAGATAATTGAAAGGGCAAATTTGAAAAGAATTAATATTCCAACCAAAAAAGCATCTAGACGATGAAACCACTCTAGAAATACTTTTAGATTCATATGATTAAAAGGCAAAAAAGATCCATAACACAATGGCCAATCTGGACAGGCAAGTCCAGCCTCCATGACTCTTGTAGCACCTCCAATTACGATTAGTGCGATAAGTGCAAGTACACTATGATTTCCCAACCTTTTAAAAATTGTCAGATATTTTGATTTGTATAATTGGTTATTAATCAAATGGATAAAACCTATTAATTTGCATAATAAATTAGATTCAAAAACCAAACATTAATTAAAAGTTAATATGTTTAATTTAAAAAATAAATTACTAATTTAATCTTTTTTCCCTGACAATTAACTCTAAAAAGTTATTAATAATACGCCTTTCGTATCATAAATCTTAAGAAGTTGTGAATTTAAATGTTTTTCTTTTAACAAAGGATGCAAGATTTAAAAAAATGAATATCTTGAGGATATAAAACCAAATTTTTAGAGATCAATTGTTAAATAAAAACATTTATTTAATATTAATTATTTCCCTAGTTTTTGCTGTATCTTTTTGGATTGGTTTTAATGTGAATTTGCTCCCAGCAGAAGCAAGTATTAATGCACCAATTTACGATGAACTTTTTAAAATACTTTTTATCATAGGTTTAATTATATTTATAGGAATGACAATAGCAGTTATTTATAGCTTATTTAAGTTTAGAAAAAGAAATGATCAGATAGGAGATGGTATAGCTTTAGAGGGAAACTTAAGTTTAGAAATTATATGGACAATTATTCCTTCAATAATTGTTTTATTAATAGGTTTATATAGCTACAACATCTACGATCGAATGGGAGGGATGAAAGAACTTAATCATAACCACGAAATGATGAGTTCTAACACTGAAAAAATATGGGCTGGAATAAGTCAAACATCTGATAATGAATTAGCAATAAATAACTTATCAATTGAAGTTTCAGCTATGCAATTTGCATTTCTATTCAATTATCCTAAGGGCAATTTCATATCAGGAGAACTACACGTTCCTGTTGATCAAAAAGTATCAATGAAAATGGAATCCAAAGATGTAATTCATGCTTTTTGGGTACCAGAGTTCAGAATTAAACAAGATATTATTCCTGGACAACCGACTATTCTAAATTTCACTCCTACAAAAGTAGGGAAATATCCGATAATTTGTGCAGAATTATGTGGCCCATATCATGGAGGCATGAGAGCTTCCATAATTGTTGAAAAAGAATCTGATTACAACGAATGGTTTAACAAAAATAAAAAACCAGAAGTAAATTTATGACAATATCAATTGATCCACAAAAAACTAATAATGAAAGTTTTCAACCTAAAGGCTGGCTTAGATACTTTAGTTTTAGCCTTGATCATAAAGTAATTGGGATACAATACTTAGTCTGCGGTTTTCTTTTCTATTTAATAGGAGGAACCTTAGCGAGTGCTATAAGAATTGAACTAGCCAGTCCAATGTCTGATTTTATGCCAAGAGATGTTTATAACCAAGTTTTAACTTTACACGGAACAATAATGATATTCCTTTGGATAGTGCCTGTAGTTAATGGTGCTTTTGGAAATTATTTAATTCCATTTTATGTAGGTGCGAGAGATATGGCATTCCCTAGATTAAATGCTGTAGCTTTTTGGTTAATTCCTCCTTCAGGCTTGATGCTGGTAGCAAGTTATTTTGTTGAGGGTGCTGCTCAGGCTGGATGGACGGCTTATCCACCTTTGAGCATAACTACTCCTCAATCGGGACAAATAATTTGGATTTTGAGCGTTCTATTACTTGGAGGAAGTTCTATATTTGGTGGAATAAACTTCATCGCCACCATTATTAAATTAAGAAGGCCAGGATTAAAACTTATGCAATTGCCAATGTATTGTTGGGCAATGCTTGGGACAAGTCTATTAGTTGTTTTGTCAACTCCTGTTTTAGCAGGTACTTTAATTCTACTTAGCTTCGATATCATCGCAAATACAGGTTTTTTTAATCCTGTTTTAGGTGGCAATGTTGTAGTTTATCAGCATTTATTTTGGTTTTACTCTCATCCAGCTGTATACATTATGGTCCTTCCTGCCTTTGGTTTAGTTAGTGAAATACTTCCTGTACATGCTAGAAAACCACTTTTTGGATATACAACAATGGTTTTTTCAATAATGGGGATAGTAGTTTTAGGCTTAGTTGTATGGGCACATCACATGTTTACGAGTGGAACACCCCCTTGGATGAGATTGTTCTTTACTATCGCCACAGCATTTATTGCTGTTCCTACAGGTATAAAATTTTTCAACTGGGTCGCGACATTATGGGGAGGTAAAATTTCCATCAATAGTGCAATGTTATTCTCTTGCGGATTTATTATAAATTTTGTTTTTGGGGGTATTACAGGAGTTGCTTTGGCACAGGTACCTTTCGATATTCACGTGCATGATACCTATTTTGTTGTAGCCCATTTTCATTACATAGTTTATGGAGGGACTGTTTTTATTATTTTCTCTTCAATTTATCATTGGTTCCCCAAAGTAACTGGGAAAATGCTCAATGAAAAAATAGGAATTTTACATTTTATCATTACCTTTATTGGATTTAACTTGTGCTTTGCTCCTCAACATTGGCTTGGTTTAAATGGAATGCCAAGAAGAGTTGCAGAATATGATCCTCAATTCCAGTTCGTTAATCAAATTAGTAGCCTTGGGGCTCTTTTGATGGCTATAAGTACAATTCCTTTTTTAATTAATGTATTCCTTAGCGTGAGAAATGGAAAAGATGCTGGAGATAACCCTTGGAATGCTCTTACACCTGAATGGTTAACATCTTCTCCACCTCCAGTTGAAAATTGGGAAGGAGAAGCTCCATTAGTTGAAGAACCTTATGGTTATGGTAAAAAAATTTCTGAACAAAAATAAAAACATATGACAACTCTAGATAGCTCAAAAGAAATTCAAAAAAATAATTCTGAAGTCAATGAAACACATGAAGACTTCAGAATGTTTGGTCTTATAACTTTCCTAATTGCGGACGGAATGACTTTTGCTGGATTCTTTGCTGCTTATTTAACTTATAAAGCAGTAAATCCATTACCTGATGGCGCTATTTTTGAATTAGAACTAACAATACCTACACTAAATACAATTTTGTTACTTGTTAGTAGTGCAACTTTCCATAAAGCAGGCAAAGCACTTTTAAAAGACAAAAACTCTGATTCTCAAAAATGGTTATTTTTTACTGCTTTTCTTGGAATTATATTTCTAATATGTCAACTATTTGAATATTTTCATTTACCTTTTGGATTAACCGATAATTTATTTGCAAGTACTTTTTATGCTCTTACTGGTTTTCATGGATTACATGTCACTTTGGGCACTTTAATGATTTTAATTATTACATGGCAATCGAGAACCAATGGCGGAAGATTAACTAGTCAAAATATGTTCCCATTGGAAGCTGTTGAATTGTATTGGCATTTTGTAGATGGGATATGGGTTATTTTATTTATTATCTTGTATCTTTTATAAAAAACAAAATTTAAAAAATTAAATATATTTTTTATTAATTTATATTGCCACAGTTCTACTTTTTAGTAAGAATATATAATTAGAAATTTGTCAGATAATGCTAGAAGGAAAAGAACTTCTTGAAAAAGCAAAATTATTAAGTAAAAAATCTGAAGATGAGATAGCAAAAGGATGTGGTTACGTAGGTCCTAGCGGAAGGATCTTAAGAAAAAGTTTTTATAGGGCGCTCATCGAAGCTAAAGGTTACAAAATAGGAAATGGTCGTCAGGGAAAAAATGGTAACAGAGTTTCAAGAGGCAGACAGACAGAATTCAAAACTAAAGTTCATGGCAATGGGAACCTATTAATTGGTCATGCCTACACCAAAAAATTAGGTCTAGAACCTGGTAAGGAATTTAAAATCGATCTTAAAAAAGAGTCAAAAACAATTTATCTGATTCCATTAAATTAAAAAATATATTTTTACCAACCGTTTTCTTTAAGCCACTCCGAAGAAATATTATCTGAAGATAAATCTTGATTACTATTTTTATTAAATAAAAGTAATTTCTCTACATATTTAATGAGTGTATCTGCCTCAAGGTTTACGCTATCGCCAACATTTAATTTATTCAGATTTGTGTTATGCCAAGTATGAGGAATTATCGCAATAGTAAATATTTCTCCTTCCTGCACATATTTTGCAATTGTAAGACTTATACCATTTACGCAAATACTGCCTTTATTAACTATATATTTCGAAAAATTATTATTTTTCCACTTTATAGATAAAAGCCAGGATTTCTCTAATTTTTCTATATTCTCAACTGTTCCAAGGCCATCAACATGTCCACTGACTATATGCCCTCCTAGACGGTCAGACACTCTCAGAGCGGGCTCCAAATTAACAATCTGCTTCAGGTTGGACTTTACTCCTAAAGTTGTTTTTTTTAATGTTTCCTCACTAACATCAACAGTAAATTTATTTTGAAAAATCTCTTTAACTGTCAAACAAATTCCATCAACAGCTATGCTGTCACCAATTGCCATTTCAAATAAATTATCTAGAATTTCAATTTCTAAAATATTTTTTTCTTGTTTTAGTTTTCCAATTGATTGAATTATTCCTGTAAACATAGGTTTAAGAAAAATATTTTTGCAAAATTTTGTATTCACTTTAATTCATTTTCAACTATAAATAAATTAAAGATAAAAAAAAAGCAATTGATCATATTTAGATGATTATTAATTCACAAAAAAGATCATTTGGAAGAGGAGCGAAAGTGAGCTTATTCACTTTAGGGACAATGCGAGCAACTGAAAGTCTCGAAAAAATGTATAGCATAATAAAAAATGCATATTATGTAGGAATTAACCACATAGAAACTGCACCTTCTTATGGTAATGCTGAATCACTTATTGGAAATTCAATAAAAAAACTAGCAATAGAAGAGAATATAAACGAAAAAAATTGGGTTATTACTTCCAAAGTTTTACCAAAGGGTGATTTTGACTTTTTAAAAAATAATTTTAAAAAGTCTCTTAAAAAATTAAATCGCGAGAGAATTAATAATGTTGCAATTCACGGACTCAACTTAAAACAACATTTAGATTGGGTTCTAGCTGGGGAGGGTAAGAAATTCATATCATGGATACTTGAGAATGAACTAGTTGATCAAGTTGGTTTTAGTTCACACGGAAGTTATTCACTAATTAAAGAAGCAATTAACTGTAAAGTTTTTAGTTTTTGTAGTCTACATTTACATTATTTAGATCAATCTAAAATTTCTTTGGCAGAGGAAGCTATAAAAAAAGGTATGGGAGTATTAGCAATATCGCCTGCTGATAAAGGGGGTAGATTATATTCTCCAAGTGATATTTTGTTAGAGGCCTCAAAGCCTTTTCACCCATTAGAATTAGCCTATCGATTTCTCTTGGCAAAAGGTATTACGACTTTATCATTGGGGGCGACAAACAAAAAAGATTTTGAATTTGCTCATAAACTTAGAAACTCCTTCGAGAAGCTTACAAAACTTGAAAAAAGCGCCCTGAATAGAATTGAGAAAGTTGCTAATGAAAGATTAAACTCAACCAAATGTGAACAATGCAAATGTTGTCTTCCATGCCCAAATGAAATACCTATTCCAGAAATACTTCGTTTAAGAAATATATCTATTGGTTATGGCCAATTAGAATTTTCAAAAGAAAGATACAATTTAATAGGAAAAGCTGGCCACTGGTGGGAAGAAAAAAATTCCTCATTTTGTCAAGAATGCAATGAATGTGTTCCTAAATGTCCTAGTAAATTAGATATACCAAGTTTATTAAAGCAAACCCATAACTTATTAATTGAGACTCCGACAAAAAGATTATGGGGTTAAAGAATCATTCCAGAAATTTTTAAGATTAATTTTTTGTTCATTTGTTAAGACAGGAAACGACCAACTATTTTCCCAACATTTCTCAGAAGGCCCTGAGATGTGGAAAATCTCAGATTTGTATTTACTTTGCAAATAGTCACTTTTGAATGGTAGATACCAACCCTGGCTTACTAATTTATCTACTATTGATTTATTTTCTAAAGATTTGATCCATTTAATTAATATTGCATTATTTAGATTTGATCGACTAAGTAGAAAATGCCACATCAAAGGTACTCCTTGACTTGGGAAAACTAAAGAAAGCCTAGGATCTATTTTCAAATATTTTGAGCAGAGGCTATAAGGAACTATTGCGACAGAAGCATCAGAATTAATCAACCAATTGAGCATATTTTTATCATCAAATAACATTGCTTGGCTTTTGAGCTTTTTTAAAGAATTAGAAGAATTAATTTTTTGAGCAATTGACAAAATTATTCTGGGACTTTTTGGAAAAATAATTTTCCCGGTTAATTTTTTAGAAAGTAGAAAATCCCAAGAAGTTCTTGCTGAATTTATTAATTCTTTATTATTTTTGATGATAATTGTATAAGGTACTACGCCAATAGGAAATAATTTACTTCTCTGATTTTGATTAAAACTTCCCAAAAAATCTATCGATCTTTTATCCAAATTGTCGATCAGTGTATATTCATTTATTTTTTCAAATTCTGAAAAATCTATACTTGTAATCCATCCATCGTTAATTAAAGTAAAGTCAGAATTGAAAATTGTGTTTCTATTTTTTTGTAGATTGATACTTTCAAAATTAATTTTTTCCTTCTTCCAATCTTTTGGAATCGTATCTCTAAAAGATTCTGGATAAAAAGAATTTTGAAGTGCAATTTTTACTTTATTAGGAAGATTACTGCAAGAATTCAAGAGAAATAAAAACGAAAGCTTACCATGATTTAAAAATTCTCTTCTGGTCGCAAATTTTGAAAACATTCAGAAATCCTTCTCTAAAGAAATTTGACCTAGGCCCTTCATCATTTCCAGATTTTGTTGACACAATGAAACTATTTCTTGATTTTTAAATCCATCTAGGAAAGCAAGCAATGATATCCCACCAGCACCCACACCTTCTTTTACATGTCCTAATTCATAATCCTTCAATTCTTTGTATTTTGAAGATTTAAAATTTAAAGGACTTGCTAAACCTAATAATTTAACATCATATTTTTCATTAATTAGATTTAATAAATCATTTAGAGAATTATCTTTCACAAGCCACCCAGTTGTCGCAATAAAAACATCTTCAATAAAGTTATCTTCATTTTTTACATCTAAGAATTCTAATACAAGCGAAATGATAGCTAACATCTGACTTCCCCCAGACAATATGACAGGTTGTTTTGCTAACCTAGCACCAATTAATAGACCCATAGAGAAAGCTTGAAAAGGATCACCTACGGCCGCGACAACATCAAAAGAGTCAAAATCATTCTTGAGATTTGCATTTAAAAGTCCTGTTTGAACTACTTTTTTTCTCAGTTCTCTTGGAGCTTTGAATAAACTACTTCCCACTAAATTAGAAACCCTCAAACCAAAAGCTTCCATTACTGCCTGAGCAGTTGTAGTGCCTCCTGGAACAGATTCAGAAATTAAAATAGGTTGTTTTGAGGATTTTCCTATAGCAAGACCTTTTTCATAGAGATTTAAAACTCTATCTTTAGTCATAGATTTACCAGTAGTAAGACAACTTGATGGTCCCAAATCACTATCCTCTATAACCAAATGATCAAAGTAAGGTATTTCTCCTATTCCCAATGGAACAACAACTGGATATACATTAATAAGTTTGGAACAAACATAACTTATAAGGGCAGGAGTTACTCCTGCATTAAGGAGAGGTAATTTATACTTATGATCTTTTGAAGCACCCTTAAGAAAAAATTCGGCATCTGCGAGCGCAGTTTTTCTCCTTGATTTTGCATTAATACCTGCAGCTGAAATTCCTGGAATTTGAGATGTATTAGTGCCTGCAATTACAAGAAATATTTTAAAATTTTTTATATTTTTTTTTAGTATCTTTACTCTGTTAAGTTGATTTTTTTTATTGGATTCACTACCAAAAAAATTCACTACTAACTCTGTACTATGCATTCTTATTTTTTTATCAATGATTTAAATCAACTAGGCTAATTAATATTCTTGGAGGGTCTGGGATAGTTAATTTAAATCTTGGAAAAAGAGAATAGGCAACTATATGTACAGTTAAAACATAGACTATTTCTTGAAAAACAATTAATAAAACTGCACCTAATTGGATACTTAAAATTGATGGGGCAAAAGGTAAATTAAATAATCCAATAAAATTTTCTATAAGTCCATAACTTGCTCTAGTAATTAAGATCCAAAGATTATCTCCAACCAAAGTAGATAATGCTATTACGCGTAAAAAGAAACCGACGGTTCCAATAATAACACCAATAAATAAACTTATTCTCCAACTCTTTTCTTTAAACCAACACCATCCTAACCAAAAAGCCAAAATCCCATAAGGAAATAAAAATAAGGTTCCTCTGACAGGACCCATAATAATGAACAGAAGTAGAAATTGTACTAGAAGTCCTTCCAATGCAATTTTAGTTCCTCTTCTCAAGTGCAACAAGATCATTGGGAGGGGTAAAATCAACCTTAATAAAGCTCCACCAACGGGCAAATAATATAGTGCTACCCATAATAAAGACGAAAGGGATGCTAAATATGAAGTCTCGATAATATTTAATGCTTCAGTTTTTGTTGTTATTTTCATTTTTTTTTTTGAATATTTTTAATTAATTTTTATTCATACTTTTATTTTTTGAATCTAAAATACGTTCGATCTTTTCTATTTCAAAATCTACCTCAGAATTACTTAATATGGAACTTAACTCTTCCGTGGGATCTTTTGGATCTACATCTTTTAAAATTAATATTAGCTTGTAGGATTGAAGCTCAATTTTTCTTTTTTTTGAAAGATTCTTAATTTTTTTATTTTTTTGTTTTGGTATCTTTTCTAAATTTATATCTTTTTTATAATCTGGGACATTTTTTGGCTCTTCTGCTTTTTTAATTTTTTTATTTACTGAATTATTTTGTAAATCTTCACTTTGGCTTGTTTTTTCTAAATCATTAAAACTACTTTCAAGAAAATTTCCAACACTCCCTCCAGAGCATGATTGCAAGAAAATTAAAAAAATTAATAAAAAAAATTCTTTTTTTTTAAAAATCATATTTTTCTAACTTTTCTTTTTCGGTGTAGTTTTTTTATTACTTATCTTTGTTTTTTTTAAAATAGTGCCCTTTTTATCTTTTAGTTTTTCTTCTAAGAGAGATACAGCATCATCTATGGTGAATTTTTCTAAGTCAGTATCTTTAGAAATCGAAACATTAGTTTTGCCACATTTTAAATAGACCCCATATCTTCCATTTAATATTTGGATTTTTTCTTTAAATTCTTTTGGTTTTCCAAAGTCTTTAATTACCTCTTGACCGCCTCTACCCATTTTTGGCATCGCAAGAATTTCTAATGCTCTTTGTATATCAACTGTAAAAACATCATCCTCTTTCTTTAATGATCTGTTTTCAGATTCATTTTCATTTTTAATCCATTTAATATAAGGTCCAAATCTTCCTCTATCAGCCTCAACAACACCTCCCTCAGGATGAACTCCTAACAATCTAGGCAAACTTAAAAGTACAAGAGCCTCATCTAGAGTTAGATCATCAGTTTTCAACTCTTTGGGTAATGAAGCTCTTCTTGGTTTTGCTTTATCTTGATCATTATTTCCCAATTGAACGTAAGGTCCATAAGGGCCAAATCTTAAAAAGACTTTTTCCCCAGTTTTTGGATCAGTTCCAAGATCTGAAGGGCCACTTAAAATTTGATCAACTTGCTTTATATCTAAATCTCCTGGAGTTATATCCATTGGAAGATTACCTTTTGCTTGAATTTCATTACCAGATTCATCAATTTTTGTACCCTCTAGCCAAGGGCCGTTAGAGCCTATTCTCACTACGCAAGGAAGGTCTTCGAAATCAACTTGTCTATAAGCTTTACCATCAATATCACCCTCTGTTTTCTGAACTTTTACCTCAAGGCCATTTTTACCTTTATAGAAAGTCTCTAGGTATGGCAGCCACTCAAGATTGCCTGAAGATATTTCATCCAATGAAGACTCCATTTTTGCAGTAAAAGTAGTATCGACCAGATCAGGAAAATGTTCTTCTAATAGAGCGGTAACAGCAAAAGCTGTAAACGTTGGAGCCAAAGTATTTGAAGATATATTTGCATAACCTCTATCAACAATTGTCCCAATAATGCTTGCATAGGTAGAAGGTCTTCCAATTCCTTCTTTTTCAAGAACTTTTACTAATGCAGCCTCTGTATATCTTGCAGGCGGTTTGGTTTCATGAAAAGTAGATTCCTTATTTGTAACTTCAAGACTTGTTCCAGTTGTTAGGTTTGGGAGAATAATTTCTTGTTGTTCAAGGGATGAACTTGGGTCATCACTTCCCTCGACATAAGCTCTGAAGAATCCTGCGAAATCAATACTTTTGCCACTTGATTTAAATAATCCTTCCCCAACACTAATTTCAGCATTGATCATTGTTAGCCTAGCTTCCGCCATTTGACTAGCTACAGTTCTTTTCCAAATTAAATCGTAAAGAGATAAGTCTCTACCACTCAGATTAGTTTCCTTTGGTGTTTTAAATACCTCACCTGCCGGCCTAATAGCTTCATGTGCTTCTTGAGCATTTCTTGCAGTTGAATTAAATTGTCTTGGTGAATTAGATAAATATTCTTTTCCATACATAGAACTTACACATTCTCTAGCAGCTCTTATGGCTTGCTCAGAAAGATGAACTGAATCAGTCCTCATATATGTTATGAAACCTCTCTCATATAGTCCTTGTGCGCATCTCATAGTTTCTCTTGCAGACAAACGAAGCTTCCTATTTGCTTCTTGTTGCAATGTACTTGTTGTAAATGGAGGAACTGGCTTACGAGTGGATGGTTTTTTTTCAATTTTTGAGACTAACCAATCCTCGGAGGAAAAAGTCTTCAATAAATCATTTACTTTTTCTTCTCCAATGATTAAAGATTTATTTCCTTGTTTTAATTTGCCGGTCTGTTCATCGAAATCGGAACCATTAGAAACTCTTTGACCACTTAGGCTAAATAATTTAGTTTCAAAAGTAACATTATCTTTTACTAGGGAAGCTTTAATCCCCCAGTAACTAGCTTTTTTAAAGGATCTTCTTTCTCTCTCTCTTCTAACAAGAAGTCTTACAGAAACTGATTGAACGCGACCAGCAGATAATCGGGGGGCCACCTTCTTCCAAAGTAAAGGTGATAATTCATATCCAAAAAGCCTATCCAAGATTCTTCTGGTTTCTTGAGCCTGAACAAGTTCCATATCAATTTCTCTTGTTTGATCTAAAGCTTTATTAATTGCCTTTTTTGTAATTTCATGAAAAACCATTCTCTTAGTTGGTATTTTAGGCTTAAGTATTTGAAGAAGATGCCAGCTGATACTTTCTCCCTCTCTATCTTCATCAGTTGCCAGTAATAGTTGGGTTGCACCTTTCAATGCATCTTTCAGCTCTTTAACAACCTTTTTTTTATCTTTTGGAACTATGTAAAGTGGTTCAAAATCTTCCGTTGTATTAACTCCTATCCTTGACCATTTTTCCTTTTTGACAGCAGCAGGTATTTCAGCCGCCCCTTTTGGAAGATCTCTTACATGTCCCATTGAAGCAAGAACTTCATAATTAGAAGGCAAAAACTTTCTTATGGTTTTTGCTTTAGTAGGACTTTCAACAATAACTAGTGTGTGATCCAAGGTTTATTTCAAAAATTGGTGTTTTTGTTCAGTTAGGGCATATTATGATTATTTGAAACTTTTTCAAGTAATTTCTCTTGAAAATTTCAAAAATCATACCCACAAATTATAATCAAGTTAAGATTAACTCTTTGACCATTACAATCAATCATCTAATTTAATCCTATTTAATAAAGTGCCCAACGAAATCTTTACAATTAATTTAAATGCTCAAGCCATCATTCCAGAGGCTTTTATCTTATTAGGTATTGTTGGAACTCTTCTTGTAGATTTAGCAGGTGAAAAAACCGCATCAAAGTGGGCACCAATAATTTGCTATTTATCAATTGGAAGCTCTCTTTTTAGCTTAGCTTTGCAATGGAGTAATCCAGTAAATAGTGCATTTCTTGGTTCCTTCAATTCAGATAATTTGGCAATCGCATTTAGAGCGATAATAGCTTTATCAACTTTAGTTTCTTTACTCATAAGCTGGCGTTATACAGAACAAAGTGGCAGCCCCTTAGGGGAGTTCGCAGCGATAGTTCTTTCGGCAACTCTTGGAGCAATGCTTTTATGTGGATCTACTGACCTTATTAGTGTATTTATATCTCTTGAGACTTTATCTGTCGCGAGCTATTTACTTTCTGGTTATCTCAAGAGAGATCCAAGAAGTTCAGAAGCAGCTTTAAAATATTTACTTGTTGGGTCAGCTGCAGCTGCTGTCTATTTGTATGGCTCCTCTTTTCTATATGGATTAAGTGGTTCAACAAACTTAGCAACAATTGGTTTAGAGATTATTAACAAACCATCATTCATTACTTCTTTAGCTCTTGTATTTGTTTTATCAACTGTTGCATTTAAAATAGCTGCAGTTCCCTTTCATCAATGGACGCCTGATGTATATGAGGGATCACCCACTCCAGTAGTAGCCTTTTTATCGGTTGGTTCAAAAACAGCAGGGTTTGCATTTGCAATAAGAATATTAAGCACTACTTTCTCTTCTTTTGACGAAGAATGGAAACTTTTATTTACTATTTTGGCCATCTTGAGCATGGCTCTAGGAAATGTTGTAGCTCTAGCTCAAACCTCAATGAAAAGGATGCTAGCTTACAGTTCTATTGGTCAAGCAGGATTTGTAATGATTGGAATAGTATCTGGCACACAAGATGGGTTATCAGCTGCTGTTTTGTATTTGGCTGCGTATTTGTTTATGAATTTGGGTGCATTTTCATGTGTAATACTTTTCTCTCTACGAACAGGTTCTGATAGAATTCTTGATTACTCAGGACTTTACCAAAAAGATCCTCTCATTACATTAGGCCTAAGCCTTTGTCTTTTATCACTTGGAGGGTTACCTCCAATGTTAGGATTTTTTGGAAAGATATATTTGTTCTTTGCAGGTTGGGCAAATCATCAATATCTTTTAGTAATCGTTGGATTAGTAACTTCAGTTATATCTATTTATTACTACATTTCAGTGATAAAAATGATGGTCGTTAAAGAACCACAGGAAGCTTCTGAAATAGTCAAATCATATCCTGAAATTAATTGGGGCATTGTAGGATTGCCTTCATTAAGAATTGCACTTTACACTTGTGTAGCAGTAACTGCTCTTGGAGGAATTCTATCTAATCCTCTTTTTAAATTGGCCAATACTGCAGTTTCAGAAACTCCTTTCTTACAAGACATTATTGCTACAGCAAACAATATTTCCTAGAAGAATTATTAATAAATGTCTAAGAAAGTCGCAAGTTTAGAAAGCATATCAAAAACATATGGGAAAGATGATCTAACTGTTAAAGCCTTAGACAGTATAAATTTAGAAATTTATGAAGGTGATTATTTAGCTGTAATGGGTGCTAGTGGCTCAGGGAAAAGTACAGCTATGAATATTATTGGATGTTTAGATAGACCATCTGAAGGTGTTTATAAGTTAAATGATATCCCTGTTGAGAATTTGTCTGATGATGAGCTAGCAGAAATACGTAATCAAAAATTAGGCTTCGTTTTTCAACAATTTCATCTTCTTTCAGATGCAACTGCTCTTGAAAACGTTATTTTGCCAATGATTTATGCTGGTATTGAGCCTGAGCAAAGATTAGAGCGAGGTATGAATGCCTTAAAAAAAGTTGGTCTTTCTGAAAGAATTAATAATCGACCTAATCAATTATCAGGAGGTCAACAACAACGTGTAGCTATTGCTAGGGCAATTATCAATAACCCAGCAATATTATTAGCAGATGAACCCACCGGAGCACTAGACTCAAAAACAACTGAAGATGTATTAGATCTTTTTGACAAACTGCATGAATCTGGAATAACTATAGTATTAGTTACGCATGAAGATGAAGTTGCAAATCGCGCAAAAAAAATAGCTAAATTTAAAGATGGCAAAATAATTGAATTGAAAGTTAATTAAATTCAGAACCTTCTAAGTACCTTCAGTTGAGTTCCATTTTGTATCCTTAAATTCCCATTCGAATCAATATCCTTAATTTTCCAAGTATTAGGACAATAACCACTTGGTAAAAATCCTTTAGTGAGGAACTTATTTGCCGATTTGATCACATATTCTTTTTTGTTATTAGATTCAATTGAATCATGAAAAGATTTAAGAACTTTGGCTGTCCAATAATGTTGATTAATATTCTTAGTTTTAAGTACTTTTGATAATGAAATACCCTCTGATGGAGTTTGATTTAAAAAATTCATGCCAAGACCTATCCTTACATAGATAATTTCCTTGCCTCTTGTTATCACCCTTGGCAAAAATCCAATCAACTTTTTCGAACCAACAAGAATATCATTTGGCCATTTCAAAAAAACATTTATATTCTCCTTTCTAAGCATTTCACATATTTTAATCCCTATAGACAAACTAAATATTTGGCTAGTAAATTCCTCTGAAAATATTGGATAAGCTGCACTCAACCAAATCCCTCCTTTTGGGGAGACCCAAGTTTTTGAGTTTTGACCAAAACCTGAAAACTGTTCTCTTGCTATTATTGCTATAGGCTGATTTCTTTTCATTTCAGAATTACTAAGCCAGGTTGAAAGCTCATTTTCAGTACTTTTACATTTTACTTTGTACTGTATTGTCCAACTTGGATATTGACCCTGAATTTTTTTTAAATAAAAAACTGTCTTAGCTGCTGATCCGATAACTTTCACAAATACTTTGTTAAAACAACGAGCATCTTTCTTAAGATTAGATTAACTTTAGACTTAATAAGTAAATTTTACAAATTGGACAAGAATTATTTACCAATAGTGAATAAAAGGAATCCACATACATTAAGAAATTGTCTTGATGATTTCAAAAAATCATATGGAGACTTAGAAAAGCTTTTTAAAGTTAACGAAAACTGGAAGGACTTAGTCGGTTTGGAATTATTTCAAGAATGCAAACCATTAAATATTGAAAAAAAAATACTTACTATTGCTGTTAATCAACCACAATGGCGCCAAGCATTAATCTATAACAAGCATAAATTAAAAGAGAGAATCGAGAGAATTGGGATAACTTTGAACGAGATAAAAATAATACAAAATTATGAACTTAAAAATAAAAAAATTAAAGCTTTTAATTCAAAAATAGTTTGGGCAAAGCACCCAAGCAGAATTAATAAAAATAATATGAGTACTTGCAAGCTCTGTAATGCCCCAACTCCTGAGGGCGAAATAAAACGATGGGGGAAGTGTTCGTTTTGTTGGAGAAAAAATAAATAAGTAAATTGTTTATTTAGCTAAAATTAATATTCCCATTTGCCCCCAACAAAGGGTTCTATATTCAGCCTTTTTAAATCCAACTTCCTTAGCAATTTTTAAAAGCTCATTTTTCTTTGGAAAATTTCTAATACTTTTTTCAATATATTCGTATTCTTGACTTAAATTAAAGAGCCTTGAAATGTTTACTACAATGAGTCTCAAATATATTTTCTGAAAAAGATCAGACAAAGAATTTTTTGTTGAGTGATTAAAATCCAGGAATCCTGCCCTCCCTTTATCCTTTAAAAGAGAAAAAACTTTTTTTATTCCTTCTTCAACATTATTCAAATTTCTTAATCCATAGGACATACAAATACCATCAAAATTTTTTGAATAATTATTAATTTCTAAGACATCTTTAATTTCCCACTTAATAAATTTATTTTTTTTTATCTCTGATCTTCTCTTTGCAATATTAAGGATTTCCTCTGCACTATCAATACCAGTAATTGTGCCCTTTGGACTTACTCTATCAAAAATTAGAAATGCCAAATCTCCAGTTCCACAGCATAAATCAGCCCAATCTTCACCATTTAAAGGTTCCACTAAATCAACTAATTTCCTTTTCCATAATTTGTGTAGTCCGAAACTTAATAGATTATTTAAAAAGTCATATTTATTAGAGATTTTGTTAAATATATTTTTGACTTCGATAGTTTTTCTGAATTTCATCGTTAAAATTTAAAGTACTTTTTTTAGGATAAATTTAATTTTATTCATATGGTCTAATTGGAAGATTTTGTTTGATGAGAAAAGTTTTTATTTCTTGTAAAGTAAGTTTCTTATCGTGAAGTAATGATGCTAAAAGTGCTGCAGATGCCCTGCCTCGTTTGAAAACATCATAAATATCTTCTAAAGAACCTGCTCCTCCTGAAGCGATTACTGGGATATTAACAATATTTGCAACCGATTCTGTCAAATCTAAATCATATCCATTCTGAGTTCCATCACCATCCATTGAAGTTAGTAATATTTCCCCCGCGCCTAATTCCTCAACTTTCTTTGCCCAACTTAATACGTCTATTCCAGTATTCTCTCTCCCTCCTTTTACATATACATCCCACTGATCAACCTTATTAACCTTTCTTCTAGCATCAATTGCTATCACTATGCATTGATTACCAAATTCTCTAGAACTTTTAGTAATTAAATCAGGATTTCTAACGGCAGAAGAATTCAAACTCACTTTATCTGCTCCTGCTCTTAAAAGATCATTAATAGAAGAAACAGAATCTATACCTCCACCCACTGTAAAAGGAATTTTTACTGATTTTGCTGTTCTAGAAACAAGGTCAACTAAGGTATTTCTATTCTCAAAACTTGCTCTTATATCTAAAAATACTAATTCATCTGCACCTTCATCAGAATACCTACAAGCCAATTCAACAGGATCCCCTGAATCTCTCAAATTAACAAAATTTACACCTTTAACGACTCTGCCATTGGCAACATCTAAACAAGGAATTAAACGAAGAGCAACCATTTTAGTTAAAATTGTCCAAATGCTGTTAGTCTTGCATAATAGCTTCCATTTTACCTCTTATGGCTGAAACAAAATTATTACCCAAAATTGGTAGTAAAATAAAAATTAACATTAATAAAGTAAAAGATAGACTACCAGGAAAATTAATTGATCAAATATCTTCTAATCCTAAAGCTGTTATAACAGGCTATAAAATGACAGACGGCAGAAGTATTGGAATTACAGCAAAATTTCAGAATGGAGAGCAAAATTGGTTTTTCCCAGAAGAAATTGAGAAAGGGTAAAGCTTAAAGTGAATGATCCAAAACAACTATTAGGAATCAAAGGCGCCTCTGAAACTTCAAGTATATGGAAACTTCGTATACAATTAATGAAGCCAATTACATGGATCCCTTTGATATGGGGTGTTATTTGTGGAGCTGCTGCTAGTGGAAATTTCGAATGGACATTTAGTAATGTTTTAGCTTCACTAGCATGCATGTTGATGAGTGGGCCACTTCTAGCAGGTTATACACAAACCATAAATGATTTTTTTGATAAAGAAATTGATGCAATTAACGAACCTAATAGACCAATTCCTTCTGGAAAAATTTCAATCAAAGATGTAAAAATTCAAATCTGGGTGTTACTTATCGCAGGTTTAATTGTTGCTTTTCTATTAGATTTATATGCTAAACATAACTATCCCTCAGTCTTACTTTTAGCATTAGGAGGATCTTTTATAAGTTATATATATTCTGCTCCACCTCTTAAATTAAAACAAAACGGTTGGCTTGGTAATTATGCATTAGGGGCGTCATATATAGCTTTACCTTGGTGGGCAGGGCAAGCCTTATTTGGAAAATTAACTATTGTGACGGCATTATTAACACTTGCTTATAGCCTCTCCGGGCTGGGTATTGCTGTTATTAATGATTTCAAAAGCGTTGAAGGAGACTCAAAGCTTGGCTTGAATTCCTTACCAGTAGTATTCGGAATTAAAAATGCAAGTAGAATAAGTGCTGGACTGATTGACATATTTCAATTAGCAATGGTTGTAGTATTAGTAATTATTGGTCAACATTTAGCCTCAGTAATTTTGGTTTTATTGGTAATTCCACAAATTACATTTCAAGATATGTGGTTATTAAGAGATCCTCTAAAGTTTGATGTCAAATATCAAGCTAGTGCCCAACCATTTCTTATAACTGGAATGTTAGTTACAGCTTTGGCGATAGGACATAGTTTTTTAGTTGCTTAAAGTGCAAAAGATTAAATCCAAATCTTTTGTTTTAATAATTCCAATATTGATTTTTTCTGGAATATCTTTTTATTTTTATAGTCTAATATTTACCACATTAAAATTAGACTTATCTAAAAATAAAAGATCTAGAGCAACCAAATATTCTTATGTAATATCATCTGCTGACGATAAGTTACTAAGCAAATTAAGCCGTAAATTTGAAATAAATAATACTAAGCATAAAATTCCATTTTTCCTTAAAAATTCTTTTATATCTTCGGAGGATAAAAGATTTTATAAACATAATGGAATAGATTTAAAAAGTATTTCACGTGCCCTTTTTCAAAATATTAGAAGTGGTTATGTTAAAGAGGGAGGAAGTACGATTACTCAACAAGTTGCCAGACTAATTTTTCTAAATAATGATTTAAGTTTTCAAAGAAAAATCAAAGAAATATTTATATCACTCATACTTGAATTTAGATATGACAAAAATCAAATTTTAAAGCTATATTTAAATAATATTTATTTAGGATCAGGAGCATACGGGGTAAACGAGGCTGCCCAAATTTATTTTGGAAAATTTATAGAAGAATTGACATTATCAGAGATCGCATTAATTGCAGGATTAGCTCCAGCTCCATCAATTTATTCACCTTATCAAAATTTAGAACTAGCTATTAAAAATAGAAATAAAGTTCTTGAATCAATGTATGTTGATGGATATATTTCTCTTGCGAATAAGAATAAGGCTATTAAAGAAAAAATAAACTTAAATTTTCAAACAGCTGATAATTTTTTAGATGATAAATTACTAATAAACTTTATTCTTAAGGAAGCAGATAAGAGAATTGAAAATAAAAATGATTATAAGTTTTTAAGAATTAAATCTTCTATTAACAAAGATTGGCAAGAAAAAGGTCAAAAAATATCAAGATATGCAGGGCCTAAAGAACTTGAATTTGCTCTGTTATCAATCGAATCAAATACAGGACTAATCAGGACAATGATAACCAGCAAAAATCCATCAATTAATGAATACAATAGAGTGATTTCATCTGTAAGACCTTTAGGTTCTACTTTTAAGATAATTCCTTATGCTGCTGCATTAATAGAAGGGATAAAATTAAGCGATAAATTTGAAGACTTTCCAAGATGCTGGGGAAGTTATTGCCCAAAAAATTTTTCAGAAGACTACAAAGGTTCAATATCTTTGATTGAATCATTTAAAAGTTCATCTAATATAGTGCCAATATTATTAACAAAAAAAATCGGCTTAAGAAATATTATTAATCTAGCGAATTCATTTGGTCTAGGTTACGAGCAAGAGTTTAAGGAATTCCCATCACTAGCTATTGGTTCCTATGGAGATAATCTTTTAAACATTACAAACGCATATTCTGCAATTAATAATAATGGTAATATTCAAAGCCCTAGCATCTTAGAAAAAATAAAATCATTTAATAAAAAAACTATTTGGAAAAACAAATCTATTTCCAAGAAAATATTAGATTTAAAAGTAAACAAAAAAATAAATAAACTTCTTGAAAAATCTGTAAAAGAAGGCACTTCGAAAGCAGCCTTTATAAAAGGAAAGAAAATTTATGGGAAAACAGGAACATCTGATGGGAATAAAGATCTTTGGTTTATTGGTTCAATTGATAACCTTACAACAGGTATTTGGATAGGTTATGACGATAACAAAGAATCTGAATTATCTAGTGGAAATGCAGCTTATTTGTGGAAGAAATTTATAACTGAAATTCATAAAATACCAAATAAATAATAAAATATTTTTTTAAGATTTATAAGAAATTATTGCAGAATAAAATCCATCCCCAGGATAATCCAAGCTAGGTAAAATTTGCTTTTGGCTAACCAATTTTAAAGTTTTGTTTTTTTCAATAAATCGTTCAATTAATAGATTATTTTCATCGGGACAAATAGTACAAGTTGAATAAACTAAAATACCATCTTTTTTCAAAAGAGGAAAAATACTCTCCAAAAGTTTTTCCTGTATTAAAGTTAAAGATTTTATTTTTTCTTTACTTAAAGACCATCTAGAATCTGGATTCCTGGAAAGAGTTCCAATGCCTGAACATGGAGCATCTAATAAAATCTTATCAAAATAAGATATAAACTTAGGATTTAATTCAATCAAACTCGTAGCATCAGCCTTAAGGGTATTAACAGATTTCAAATTTAACCTTTCTAAATTTGATTGCAGTATTTTCAATCTTTTTGCTGATCTATCTACGGCAATGATTTCAGCACTATCATTTGTTAATTCTGCAAGGTGGGTAGACTTACTTCCTGGAGCTGCACAAGCATCTAAAATCTTTTCACCTTCTTTTGGATTTAAGAGAGGTGCTATCCACTGAGAAGATCTATCTTGAATTGTCCAAAGTCCATCACTATATCCTGGTAAATTTTTTATAGATCTTGGATTAGATTTTAAAGTAATTCCATAATGTAAATCTTTAATAATTTCAGCATCAATTTTATTTTCATGAAGTACTTTCAAAAATTTATCTAAATTAGTTTTTAATTTGTTAATTCTCAAATCAATTGATGGTTTTTTATTAAATGCCTTAATGATATTTTCACCCTCGCTATTGCCGACCCATTTATAAAGATCCTTCACAAGCCATAATGGAAATGATTCAAGATATGAAATTCTTTCTTTTCTATCAGAAGATAATTCCGGAAAGATTTTTTGTTCTAATTTTCTTGATGCGTTTCTCAATATCGCATTTACAGTTCCCGCTAAACCATTTAAATCAGTTTTTTTTGCTACTTCTACAGTGGTAGAAATAGCAGCAGGAAATGGGATTTTATCCATTTTCAATAGTTGATACAAACCTATATGTAGAAGCCATCTTAATTTTGGAGGCTGCTTTTTATGAGTTATTTTTGATGTATGATCCACCCAAAGATCAAGAAATTTTCTATACCTTATACATCCAAAAGATAATTCCGTAATAAAAGCTATATCAAGAGGATTAAATTGATAATTTTTTAAAACCTTTTCAAGAGCATGATCAGAAAAATCACCAGAACTAACTTTTAATAAAATTTCCCAAGCTGCCTTTCTTTGTAAATATCCTATGCTCAAAATATAATTAATTTTTTAAATATAACTTTAATATACAAAAAATTCAAAAATTTAAACTACTTTTTCAATTGCAGAATTAAACCAAATAAAACCCAAGATAGAAATAAGTGAAAGATTAAATCCTAAAAAAAGAAAGATATTTAAAGAATGGATTCTTTCCCGAAAAAATATTTTTTTCTCATTTTGATAATTCATTATTAAAATAGAAAAATCTTCAGGATTTCAAACGGCAACCAATATTAATAGATCCTGAATCAAGCATTCTGCCTAATTTAATTGCTATGGATTCCTCCAATCTAGTGAAATTAGATTGATGGGTAGTTATCCAATCTAATTCAGAAAAAGTGATAATTCCGGTCAAATTACTTTTTAAAAAAAGTGTTCCAATTTCCATTAGATAAATCTAATTTTTTTTCTAAGTTAACATCCGTACTTAATATTTCTTCATAACATAATATTCTTTTAATTTTTCAAAGACAACTGTAGGTTATTACTCTTAATTTATTGAATATCTCTTAAAAATTTATCGGCCGTTTTTAAGTGATTATTTAATTTTTCCTCTGACATTTTATCGAGATTTCTCGTTAACATTGCCAGACGATATTGCTTTCTAAAAAAGCTTTCATTATCTTTAATAAATTTCCAAAATAAACCATCCCATATTTCACACCATGGGCCACTTTTAAAATTAGACATTTTTTTTACATAATTAGAGCTTGATATATATGGCTTTGTTGAAAAGATACCACCATCACTAAACTGGCTCATTCCGTAAACATTTGGAACCATAACCCAATCATAGGAATCAATAAACATTTCCATAAACCATTTATAAACTTGGTTGGGGTGAATTCTACATAGAAGCATAAAGTTGCCAACAATCATTAGCCTCTCAATATGATGACAATAACCAAATTTAATAATATTTTTTATAACAACGTCTACTGGTTCAATTCCTGTATTTCCTTGATAAAAAGATTTTGGAATTGGCTTATCTTCAAAATTCCAAAAATTACTATTTCGCATCTTTATTCCGTACTTTTTATAGACGAGGCAAATAAATTCTCTCCATCCAATAATTTGACGAACAAAACCCTCTAAAGAGTTAATAGGAACATTATTATTTTTTGCAAAAAGTAATGCTTTATTTACTACTACATCTGGGGTTAATAAGCCGCTATTTAAAAGGGGAGAAAGTAAACTGTGCCATAAAAAAGAATTTTCTTTAGAAATAGCATCCTCA
Organism: uncultured Prochlorococcus sp.; assembly: GCA_902542595.1. Taxonomy (GTDB): domain Bacteria; phylum Cyanobacteriota; class Cyanobacteriia; order PCC-6307; family Cyanobiaceae; genus Prochlorococcus_A. Next base: position 5,539 of record CACBVE010000001.1, on the reverse strand, counting down.
TAATCTCCAAATAAGAAAAATCTATGTTTAAAAAAATCATTTAACCATTCATCTGCCTCTTCAAAATTAGTTGGATATAAAAAGTAATTACTTTCTCCAATAAACTCAATATCAAAATTGGCAAATGACCTTTCTGCATTAACTACAAATTTATTTTTTTGTAATTTAGGTGTATCAGGTATATTTATTTTTTTTGGTAATTTTTTTCTGTTCATTTCATCGAAACTCCATTTACCACCTTCAGGAGTATCATCAGGATTAACTAATATCTTTTGGCTCTTTCTTTGATTCTCATAAAATCTCCCCATAAGAGGTTTTTTTGTATTTGATGCAAATAAATCTTTTAAATCTTCACTGCTCATAAACATAGGAGAAGGCAAAATATTTAAAGCTAAATTATTACTTTCAACAAAATTATTAATCCTCTTCATTATTAAAAAATCATGAGGGTCAATGAGATTTATTTTCTGATATTTATTTTTAATAAATTCCGATAAGTAATCAACTGTAGAAACATTATTCTTGTTTTCGATATATAAAACTTTAAAGCCAGATATTTCTAAATAATTTTTATAAGCGAGCATAGATGCTCTATGAAAAACTAACTTATTTTTATGGTTAATTAATTTATGAAATTTATCATTTCCAAAAAATAATGAGTCTTCCAAAATCAAAACTTCACAATTTATTTTTAAGATTGGGCTTTCTCTAAAAAGTTGATTCGGGAAAATAATTGATACTTGTTTCATCTTTGCAACTTCCTGTTACTGCATCTTTTTGAACAGTAGATAACATCATCCCAACAGTTTTTCCATTTTTTACGCCACTCAAACGGCCTATTGCAAACGGGACAAGTTTTAGTAGAAAGATTTTTCAAAATTTATAATTTTCTTTTATGAGTAGATTTAAATCTAGTTGAATCTTTAAGGGCCATATGTTTTGTATTTCTTCCCGAAACTCTCTTTCTCCAGACTTTGAAAGATTTGGGTTTAAGATTTTGACGCATAATTTTTATCGCATCTTCCTCTTTTAAACCAAATTGATACTCGATAGCTTCGAAGGGTGTTCTATCTTCCCAACACATTTCTATTATTCTGTCTATATCGATACTTTCCATATTTATTGTTCACATTGTGAGGTACAAAGTTTTTCAATATCGGATCTACCTGTAATTTGAAGTCTATATTTTGCCCAATATCTGTAAACCAATCTCAAAAATGGAGATAAGAGCTTAATCTTCAAGGGATAGTAAACCCAACCTAAACCAACTAATTCATAAGAATATGCAAGTACATCTAGTCCCCTGATAATTTCACCATTTTCAATAATCCCATGCAGATTTGACATAGCTTCTGAATATGAAATGTCATTAAAAAGACTTTGATCATAATCCTTACTATTAATATCTATAAATGCAATTTGATTTAAGGTATCTCTTTTTTTAAGAAAATTTGTTTCTCTCAAACAAAGTGGACAACCACCATCGAATAAAAAGGTTAATTTATTTTTCATATTTTTATCCAAATATAGAAATTAAATAACTTTTTTGTGGAATAAAAAATTTTTTTTAGAGTACAAACTTTATAAAGCCTTAATAATTGCCAGTTCTAATTTAGTGAAATTATATTATCTTATTAATTAATAAGCCATTGATTAAGGGATACATCAATGGTTTAAAACTATTTATGATCAGTCATCTAGAAGATGAACTCCTTCTCCTATGTCAGGAGTAAATTTACAATATTTTTCAAAAATAAGTCCAACACCTCTCATTTTTTCTCCTAATTCATCGTTAAATTTATTCCATTCTTCCGATTCACGCTCAGGTAAATCCCACCCTTGTTTTTCTACCATACTTGTTATTACTGTATAGTCCCATTCTATGTATGCCATTGAGTTAATTTAAACTACCAAAATATTATAAACCAAGAGATTTAATAGGTAATCAATATTTTTTGAATATAATTTAAAAGTGTGAAAAAATTATAAATGTCAATTTTGCCTAGAAGATTTGAACGCATCAAAAGTGTTTTAGATTGCAGAATGAAAAACTTGACTGTTTTAGTTGAGGATGTCAATAAACCACATAATTTATCTGCGATATTAAGGACATGTGATGCAGCAGGAGTTTTCGAAGCAAATTTTATTAGCAAAACGAATGCCGTTAAGACTTTTAATAGTACTGCTCAAGGAAGTCAAAAATGGGTAAAACTGAATAATCATGAAAACACTATCACGGCAATATCTGATTTAAAGAATAAGGGTTTTAAATTATATGGAACGACACTTAATAGTGAATCAGTAGATTATAGAAATTTTGATTATTCTCAAAATACATGTTTTGTTTTAGGAGCAGAAAAATGGGGACTAAGTAATGAACTTATATCAATGGTTGATCAATCAATTTTTATACCCATGAGAGGTATGGTTCAATCTCTGAATGTTTCAGTTGCTGCTTCTATATTATTATTTGAAGCTATTCGTCAAAGAAAAAATAAAGGTATATTGCCCGCTAATGGAGAAGGGTTAAATATAGATGAATATCAAAAAACACTTTTTGAATGGTGTTACCCAGAATTAGCTGCGGTGTATAAAAAATCAGCTAAAGAATATCCAAAGTTGAATGATGAAGGGGAATTTGATCCTATTAAAGAATACTAAATTTATGCAGACTTTTGACTATCAAAAATTTCTTCTAGATCCTCTCCTATAAAAGAAAGACCTAAAACTAAAAAAAACATTGCCAAACCTGGAAACAAAGCTGTCCACCATATACCTGTAGGCAAAGCGGCAAGAGCAAGATTTAAATCACCGCCCCACTCTGGGACATCTGCAGGAACACCAAGACCTAAAAATCCTAAACTTCCTAATACCAAAACAGCATCCGCAGCATTTAGGGTAAGCAGAATAGGCAAAGGTGTTATTACATTTGGGAGAATATATTTAAAAATAATTGTTTTAACATCAGCCCCTGCAACTTGAGCTGCCTCCACATAAGTTTCTGATTTAACCAATATTGTCTGATTTCTGATTAATCTAAAATATTGAGGAGAGTAAACAATACACAATGCCAAAGCTGCGTTAAGGATACCCTTACCCAATACAAAAGCCACAACAACTGAAAGCAAAATTACAGGTATTGAAAAAATAGTATCCATTATTAGTGATAAGCATTTATCAAAAAAACCACCAAAATATCCACTTAATAATCCCAATGGCAAACCCAAACCTAATGAAAAAAGAATAGCTAAGAATACAACTTCTATCGCTAATGATGATCCTTGTAAAGTTCTTAAGCAAACATCTCTTCCTAATCTATCTGTGCCACAAAAATGATTAAGAGAAGGGGGGGCAAAGATATCATTGCTTAACATTGAGAATGAATAGCCAAAAAAATTATTGGCCTCTAAAAATTTCATTATTAAAACAACAAGAAGATAAAAAACTACAATTATGAATCCAGCTTTTCTGATATTTGCGCCGACACGATTAAATGAGTTAATATCCAAAATCTTTTTTTATAGATATGACTGAAATATACCCAATTCTTTTAAAAATAAATAGCTTTAAATTGTAAATTTGAAAAAATTACTAGTTTAATTTCAGGACAGCCATAAAAGCTTCTTGAGGGACTTCAACTTTACCCATTGCCTTCATCCTTTTTTTACCTTTGGCTTGTTTCTTTAAAAGTTTCTTTTTCCTAGAAATATCTCCTCCATAACATTTAGATAAAACATCTTTTCGCAATGCACTGATACTTTCACTTGCAATAATCCTGCTTCCGATTGATGCTTGAATAGGTATTTTGAATTGTTGTTTTGGAATTAGTTCTTTTAATTTCTCAACTAAACTTCTGCCAATCCCATAAGCCTTATCTTTATGAACAATAGAAGTTAATGGATCTGCTCTTTCTGAATTTATTAGAACATCTAATCTAACAAGGTCATTCTTTCTATAGCCAATCAAATGATATTCCATTGATGCATAACCTTGGGTTCTACTTTTCATTTGATCAAAGAAATCTGTAACTACTTCTGCTAATGGAATTTCATAAATCAAAGTAACTCGATCTGTTGTTATGTATTTCATATCAATAAATACTCCTCTTCTTTCCTGACATAAACCCATTAATGTTCCATTAAATTCATTGGGAGCATAAATTTCCATTTTCACATAAGGCTCTTCAATTGATTCCCTAAGTTGTGGATCAGGAATTGTAGAAGGATTATCAATAAAGATATGTTCCTGCTGATTTAAATTAACCTTATAGATAACTGATGGTGCTGTTACGATTAGATCCAAGTCATATTCTCTTTCTAATCTTTCTTGCACAATCTCCATATGAAGAAGTCCTAGGAATCCGCACCTAAATCCAAAGCCCATTGCACTACTGGTTTCGGGCTCGTATTTTAAAGCTGCATCAGATAATTGTAATTTTTCAAGAGATACTCTTAAATCTGGGAATTGATCAGCATCAGTAGGGAATAAGCCACAAAAAACCATAGGATTTGCTGTCTTATAACCAGGCAGAGGTTCATTGGCAGGTGTATTTAAAAGAGTAATCGTATCTCCAACTCTCGCATCAGCAACTGATTTTATAGAAGCAGATAAATAACCAACTTCTCCTGCATGTAATTCATCAACTTGCTGCTGATCAGGTGCCATTATTCCTATCTCATCTAGTTCATAATTTTTTTTACTTGCCATTAATAATATCTTTTCTCTCTTATTAAGTGACCCAGATATCACCCTAAAATAAACAATAACTCCTCTGTAAGGATCATAATAAGAATCAAAAATGAGTGCCTTAGTAGGTAGTTTAATTTCATCTTGAGGAGGAGGTACTCTTCTTACTATTGCTTCCAAAATATCTTTAATACCAACTCCAGTTTTTGCTGAGCAATTTATTGCATTTGATGTATCAAGTCCAATAATTTCCTCTATTTCTTGTTTTATTTTTTCAGCATCAGCACCTGGTAAATCAACTTTATTTAAAACAGGAATTATTTCAAGATTATTTTCTAAGGCAAGATAAACATTAGCTAAGGTTTGAGCTTCTACGCCTTGGCTTGCATCAACGACAAGTAAAGCGCCTTCACAAGCTTGAAGAGATCTACTAACCTCATAAGAGAAATCAACATGCCCTGGAGTATCAATTAAGTTCAAAACATATTCTTGAGAATCGTCAGCTTTATATTTCATCCTTGCGGCCTGTAACTTGATAGTAATTCCTCTCTCTCTTTCAAGATCCATACTGTCCAAAAATTGTTCTTGCATATCCCTTTGCTGCACAGTACCAGTATCTTGGAGCAACCTATCTGCAAGAGTAGATTTACCATGATCAATATGAGCGATTATGCAGAAATTTCTAATTTTTGAAACCGATATATCAGTCATATAGAAAGAAAAATTCTCCTCTTATTACCTATTGATTAATATTAGCTAATTAGAATTATGGATGGAAACCAAAGATGGAATTATTTCTTTTTTTGATGTCTTTTATGAAGGTACTGTAATTTTCAGAGACTGATAGTTCTGG